>USJG01000005.1 GCA_900554925.1 uncultured Lachnospiraceae bacterium | reverse complement strand
ATCATAATATAAGTATCTTTTTACCCTTTTGTGACATATCAATAACAGTTTGGAGGAAATTATGAACGAAACATATGTAGAATGGCTTGTTAAGAGAAAAACTCCGGCATATATGAAACTGCTCAGGATCTTGTTTATTATGCTGACGGTTTGTTTTGTACTGATTGGTCTTATACTGATACCAGCACTTCTTATCGGTATCGCACTGGGAGTAGTTTCCTATTTTATTTACATGAATTCAGAGTTGGAGTATGAGTATCTTTACGTTGACAGGGAGCTTACGGTGGACAAGGTTATGGCTAAGAGCAAGCGTAAAAGGGTGGCAGTATTTAATCTGGATAAGATGGAAATCGTAGCCCCCGTTAAGTCCTGGCATCTGGACAACTATAAAAACAGAAATGATAAGATAAGCGACTACAGCTCAGGGGAAGAAAAGCAGCCTGATAAGCGTTATGTATTTTATTATGATGGACAGAAAAAGGTGATTTTCGAGCCCAATGAAGAGATGATCAAAGCAATGCAGTTTGCGGCACCGAGAAAGGTGTTTAAGGATTAAAAAGGCAGCAATAAATAATGAAATATAAATACAGGAGGAGAGAAAATGGGTCAGATAATTGGTGAAGGAATTACCTTTGATGATGTACTGCTGGTACCGTCTTATTCTAAGATAGTTCCTAATGAAGTGGATTTGACAACATGGTTAACCAAAAAAATCAAGCTTAATATTCCTATGATGAGTGCGGGAATGGACACGGTTACGGAACACAGGATGGCGATTGCCATGGCCAGACAGGGTGGAATTGGCATTATTCACAAAAATATGTCTATTGAAGCCCAGGCTGAAGAGGTGGATAAGGTAAAACGTTCTGAAAATGGTGTTATAACAGATCCATTCTCCTTGTCTCCGGAGCATACTCTGGGGGATGCGGATGCGCTTATGGCTAAATTCAGAATTTCCGGCGTGCCGATTACAGAGGGGCGAAAGCTGGTAGGCATCATTACCAACAGAGACTTAAAATTCGAAACAGACTTTTCTAAAAAAATAAAGGAATCCATGACCTCAGAGGGACTTATTACCGCTAAGGCAGGAATTACTCTTGAGGAGGCAAAACAGATTCTTGCAAAGGCAAGAAAAGAAAAGCTTCCTATCGTAGATGACAATTATAATCTTGTAGGTCTTATTACAATCAAAGATATTGAGAAGACAATTAAATATCCCTTATCAGCAAAGGATGCCCAGGGAAGGCTTTTGTGCGGCGCCGGTGTGGGAATCACATCAAATGTTCTGGATCGTGTGGGAGCTTTAGTTGACGCTAAGGTAGACGTTATTGTCCTTGACAGTGCCCATGGACATTCAGAAAATGTACTTCGCTGCCTTAGAATGATCAAAGAAAAATACCCTGATTTACAGGTAATAGCAGGGAATGTCGCAACTGGCGCAGGTACAAGAGATCTGATAGAAGCCGGAGCAGACGCAGTAAAAGTAGGTATCGGGCCGGGCTCTATCTGTACTACCCGTGTAGTTGCAGGAATAGGCGTACCTCAGATTTCGGCGATCATGGATGCTTATGCAGTTGCCAAAGACTATGGTATTCCCATTATTGCAGATGGAGGCATCAAGTATTCGGGAGATATGACCAAGGCAATTGCTGCCGGCGGAAATGTATGTATGATGGGAAGCATTTTCGCAGGCTGTGATGAGAGCCCCGGAACCTTTGAACTGTACCAGGGACGTAAATATAAGGTTTACAGAGGAATGGGCTCCATTGCGGCTATGGAAAATGGCAGCAAGGACCGTTACTTCCAGGAGAATGCCAAAAAGCTGGTGCCGGAAGGAGTAGAAGGACGCGTGGCTTACAAGGGAACTGTGGAGGATACCGTATTCCAGCTGATGGGCGGCCTCAGGTCAGGTATGGGATATTGTGGAACAGCAACCATAGAGGAACTGAAAGAAAACGGAAGATTTATGAAGATTTCCGCGGCATCATTAAAGGAAAGCCATCCTCATGATATTCATATCACAAAGGAAGCGCCTAATTACAGTGTGGATGAATAGAAGCATCAAAAGGCGAAACAGGGATGGATGCAGGTATTGGAAGGAGTACAGCTTACGTGGGGAATTTAGACAATGGCGTCTACAGGCAGGATACAATGCCATTGCTGCAGGGACTTGTTGAAGGGAAAGAACTGGAAAAATGGCAGCAGCATTTTTGCAGCCTGGCAAATGTGTTTGTATGCTGTGTGGACAGCCGGGGAACTTTGCTTACGGAGTTAGGCGGAAATAAAAATGAAATTGACAGAATAAAACAGGTAATAGACGACGATCAATTAAAGAGCATGTTGCTTCGGGTATCTGAAAGCACTTTGGAGGATCAGGCTGTTGAAACCACGGCTTATCCTAATTTGCGTCTGGCGGCGATTTCTTCCAAATTAGAAGGAAAGCCAGTTGTTAGCTGGCTTGTCTGCGGCGTAATTTCTGATGCGGCAGAGGGGGAGGAGTATGAAAATCCCCCTCTTGAAGGATTCGAAAGCGTGATTTCCGAAAAACAGTTTTCAAAAGCAGTTGATACGCTGAGAGATGTTTCGGATTTTCTGATCCGGAATAAACTTTCCATAATAAACGCCCAGGCAGAGAGCAGACGCAGCCGGTATTCCGAGAAGGAAATGGAAGAAAATCTAAAGCGCTCCGAAGCGCTGACAGAAGTAGTGCAGTTTCTTGAAAACGAGGAAGCAATTGAAGTTGTCATGCAAAAATTGCTGAGAACCGTAGGAAATTTTCTGAAACTCAGCGTTGCGGCTGTGTATAGGGAGGCCAGAGACAAAGAACATCTGGACATTGTGTCAAGGTGGTGTGAAAGAAATATAGAGTGGGAGCTTTCAGAGGATCTGGGCGAAGATGGCCTTAAGTTCCTTAAGGCAGGCAAAACATTGGTGTTATCTCATAATTCCATGATGAACTCGGAAGAAAGAGAACAGATGAAGAAGCTTGGTCTGAAAGCAGTTATTGTAATGCCCATTGTCATAAATGGAACTGCCAATATGTATGCCTGCTTTGGAGAAAAGCAAAAAGACAGGTCTTGGAAGCTGGAGGAAATCAGGTTTTTAAATGATTCTGTTAAAATTTTGCAGAGCATACTTGCCAGACGTATCCAGAAAAATTCCCTGGCCGATTCTTATGCTTCTTTGGAGACGATTCTGGACAACGTAGGCAGTGCTGTATTTGTAAGGGATCTGGAAACGGGCGAAGGGCTTTTTGCCAACAGAAATATGAGGCATACCTTTGAAAGGGAGCTTAAGGAAGATGGAATGAAAGCGCTTCTTGAGCAGGGAGTGCAGAAGGAAAACGGTATCAGTGAGATTTACCATGCCACAAGAGAGCGGTGGTATGATCTATATTATACCCAGATGAAATGGGTGGATGGAAGACAGGTGCTTTTGTGCGCCCTGTATGATGTTACCGAAAAGAAAATTTACCAGAGGAAAATAGAACAGCAGGCCTGTACCGATTTCCTGACAGGACTGTATAATCGTATGTGCTGCGAAAGGGATCTGGCAAAGTATGTGGATGAGGCCAATGTGACTTCCGGCAAGGGCGCCCTGCTCTACCTGGACCTGGATGATTTTAAGCATATCAATGACGGATTGGGGCATCAATATGGAGATGTGCTGTTAAAGGCAATTTCTCACAGCCTCCAGAGAGTGGAGGGAATTGAGGGTACCTGTTACCGCATGGGCGGCGATGAGTTCGTTATTATCATCCCCCCTGACCGGTATGATAAGCGCGACCGGATCATTGCATCTATCAGGGAAATTTTTATGAAGCCCTGGTTTCTTAAGAATGCAGATTACTACTGCACCATGAGTATGGGGATCGTAGAATTCCCCACCGCAGGCAATGTAGTTCATGACCTGATCAAAAAGGCGGATATCGCCATGTATGAGGCCAAAAAAGGCGGGAAGAACAGGGTGGCGCAATATTCTGACAGCATCGAATCCAAGTCGGGAAAACGCCTGGATATGGAAAAGAATATGCGGGATGCCACAGCCAGAGGGTATGACGAATTTGAGGTTTATTTCCAGCCTATCATAGATATTCAAAAGAAGGGGCTTCCCTGTACAGGTGCGGAGGCTCTGATCAGATGGAACAGCGCGGAGCTTGGTTTCATCCCTCCCTCAGAGTTTATCCCTTTGGCAGAATATTTGGGACTGATCAATCCCATTGGCAACTATGTGCTGAAGGAAGCCTGCAAAATATGTAAGTACTGGAATGACAACGGGTATCCGGAGTATAAGGTTAATGTAAACCTTTCCGTAGTGCAGCTTCTTCAGGCCGACATTGTGGAAATTATAGAGCAAACAATAGAAGAGACAGGAATCGAGCCTCACAATCTTACCCTGGAGGTAACGGAAAGCCTGGCAATCAACGACATGGAGCGTATGAAAGAGATACTGGCAAGCATTAAAAAGCTGGGAGTGAGAATTGCGCTGGATGATTTTGGAACAGGCTATTCCTCCTTAAATCATATCAGGGAAATACCTTTTGATGTGATCAAGGTAGATCAGAGCTTTATCAGAAATCTTGAACGGGATGCCTATGCCAAGTCTTTTATCAGGATGGTTGGCGAACTGGCACAGGCCATTGGTGTTAATCTGTGCGTGGAGGGTGTGGAAACCCGGAATCAGTACAGAATATTATCCGAAATGTGCGTCAGTCTGGTACAGGGATATTATTTTGACCGCCCTATGACAAGGGATGATTTTGAAAAGAAATATACACCCCATATTTCTGCTTTATAAAATGATTCTGTTGTGCTATGATATTTAATGATATTATGATATGAATTGACTGTAGGAGGTAAGGCTCACTGCTTAGAGCAAGTGTGGGCCGGCGAAAGCAATGAGTGAAGATAAATTGAATATAACAAAGCCGGAGGAAGAAAAATCAGCTGTCTCCAGAAATTTTATTGAGCAGATGATAGATAAGGATCTGGCCGAAGGCGTATATAACACTGTTCATACCAGATTTCCACCGGAACCAAATGGATATCTGCACATTGGACATGCTAAGAGTATTCTTCTTAACTATGGACTGGCCAGAGAGTATGGCGGCAAATTTAATATGCGTTTTGATGATACCAATCCAACCAAGGAGAAGACGGAGTTTGTAGAATCTATTTTAGAGGATATCAAATGGCTGGGAGCTGACTGGGAGGACCGCCTGTTTTTTGCATCTGACTATTTTGACCAGATGTATGAGGGCGCAGTGAAGCTGATTAAGAAAGGAAAGGCCTATGTATCCGATCTTACCCCGGAGGAAATGAGACAGTACAGAGGAACCTTAACAGAGCCCGGCAAAAACGATCCTAACCGTGACAGAAGCATAGAGGAAAACCTCTTGTTGTTTGAAAAGATGAAAAACGGTGAGTATAAGGATGGAGAAAAAACCCTTCGTGCCAAAATCGATATGTCGTCGCCGAATATGAATATGCGTGACCCTGTTATTTATCGTGTGGCTCATATGACGCATCATAATACCGGGGATAGGTGGTGCATTTATCCCATGTATGATTTCGCCCATCCCATTGAAGATGCCATTGAAGGAATTACCCATTCTATCTGTACCCTGGAATTTGAGGATCACAGGCCTTTATACGACTGGGTGGTAAGAGAGCTGGAATATCCCAACCCTCCCAGACAGATAGAGTTCGCCAAAATGTATCTGACCAATGTAGTAACAGGCAAGAGATATATCAAAAAATTGGTAGAGGAAGGGATTGTAGATGGCTGGGATGACCCCAGGCTGGTTTCCATTGCAGCTCTTAGAAGACGGGGATTTACGCCGGAATCCATCAAAATGTTTGTGGATTTATGCGGTGTGTCCAAGAGCAATGCCTCCGCAGATTATGCAATGCTTGAGTATTGCATCAGGGAGGATCTGAAGCTGAAGCGTCCCCGTATGATGGCAGTGCTTGATCCAATCAAACTGATCATTGACAATTATCCCGAAGATCAGACGGAGATGCTGGAGGTTGCCAACAATCTTGAAAATAAAGCGATGGGTACCAGACAGGTTCCCTTTGGCAAAGAGTTATATATCGAACGTGAAGATTTTATGGAAGAGCCCCCTAAAAAGTATTTCAGGCTTTTCCCAGGGAATGAAGTGCGGCTTATGAATGCATATTTTGTAACCTGTACCGGCTGTGTGAAGGACGAAACAGGTAAGGTGACGGAAGTTCATTGCACCTATGATCCGGAAACCAGGTGCGGCAGCGGCTTTACCGGACGTAAGGTAAAGGGAACCATTCACTGGGTGCCTGCAAAAGAAGCGGTTAAGGCAGAGGTAAGGCTTTATGAAAATATCATTGATGAGGAGAAGGGTGTTTATAATGAGGATGGAAGCCTTAATTTAAATCCCAATTCCCGCACGGTCTTAGCAGACTGCTATATGGAACCTGCATTAAAGGACGCCAGGATTTATGATAGCTTTCAGTTTGTACGTCAGGGATATTTCTGTGTGGATTCCAGGGATTCCAAAGAGGGAGCGCCTGTATTTAACAGGATCGTATCGCTTAAGAGTTCCTACGTATTACCGAAGGCTTAGGAGGAGGGAGAAAAATGGCCGGTTTATTATCTGGATTGGAAAAATTAGGACTTAAAAACCTGGAAAGCATGGACTTATATGAGGAAGAAAAGAAGAAGGAGGAACAGGAGGAGGCCGGGAAGCAGAAAGTGCCGGTTTTCAATGAAACTGATTTTCTTTTTGACAAAACATATGAGTGCCCGGTTTGTGACAGTAAAATAAAGGCAAGGACCCTTAAGGCAAGCAAAGCCAGACTTCTGCGCACGGATATGGATCTTCGTCCTGTATATGAGCATATTGAACCTTTAAAATATGATGTGATCATCTGTCCTGAGTGCGGTTATGCCGCTCTTAGCCGTTATTTCGGCGGGCTGACGTCCACCCAGATCAAGGCGGTAAAAGAGACGATTTCCAATTCCTATCAGAAAACGGATGCCCAGAATGATATTTACACTTATGAGGAAGCCCTTGGAAGATACAAGCTGTGTCTTGCCAATGCGATCGTAAAGCATGCAAAGGCCAGCGAAAAGGCTTACATCTGCTTAAAGACCGGGTGGCTTTTGCGCAGTATGGGCGAGAGTCTTGATAAGGAAGCGGAAGGATATGCCGGGGAGCTTGCTTCCTTAAAGGAGCAGGAGAACGAGTTCTTAAAAAATGCCCTGGAGGGATTTTTGTCTGCCAGACAGACAGAAAATTATCCCATGTGCGGCATGGATGAAACTACGGTAGAATATCTGATTGCAGTTCTGGCTATGGATTTTGGGCAGTATGATATTGCGTCAAGGCTTATTTCAGGTATCTTAGTGTCCACCACGGCCACCAGCCGTATGAAGGATAAGGCAAGGGAAGTTAAGGAAGTATTGATTGCGAAGATCAAGGAGAAAAATGCAGGCTGACTATGAATGATCTGACAATACAACTGACAGATACAGATGAAAAGTGTCTGTACCAGCAGATTTATGAACATATCAGAGATGAGATAAGACAGGGGAAGCTTCTTGCGGGAGAGAAGCTTCCCTCAACTCGTTCTCTGGCAGAATATCTGCAGATAGCCAGAAGCACAGTAGATTCGGCCTATGGACAACTGGCAGCGGAAGGATATGTGGAGGCAAGGCCCTGCAAGGGATATTTTGTAAGCCATGTAGAGGATTTGCTTCATCTGTCTGACGATGGACAGCAGACAGACTTCTCAGACAGCGTAAGAAATCCCTTCTGCCCTGGAGAGAGCAGGCGAAAGGAAGAGACCGGCTTAGCTCCGGTGCAGTATGATTTTTCACCCCATGCTGTGAGCTTAAAGGATTTTCCATATGCAACATGGAAAAAAATCACCAGGAATATTCTGGTAGACGCCAACAGTGAAATGTTTGCCCTTGGAGATGCCCAGGGGGATCAGCAGCTGCGGGAGACTATCGGCCGGTACCTTCATTCCTCAAGAGGGGTCAACTGCCAGCCGGAGCAGATCATTATTGGGGCAGGAACTGACTATTTGTTCATGCTGCTTGAAAAAATATTAGGGAGGCATGTACCCATTGCCATGGAAGATCCCACCTATAAACGTGCTTACAGAGTATTTCAGTCTTTTGCCTATGAAATAGAGGCAATTCCCATGGATGATAATGGGATGGATGTGGCAAAGCTGCGGCAGACAAAAGCAAGGGTGGCTTATGTAATGCCTTCTCATCAATATCCTACGGGAGTAGTAATGCCTATTGGCAGGCGGATGGAATTGCTGAAGTGGGCGAAAGAAGGGGAAGACAGGTATCTTATTGAGGACGATTACGACAGTGAGTTTAGATACAAAGGAAAACCAATTCCTTCCTTGCAGGCATCAGACAGGGAAGGCAGGGTAATTTATATGGGAACCTTTTCCAAATCCATTGCCCCGGCAATCCGTGTGGGCTATATGGTACTGCCCCAGAGGCTTTTAAAGGTATACAAAGAAAACTGCGGGTTTTATGCCTCCACAGTATCCCGCATTGACCAGCGTATCTTAAATGAGTTTATTAAAGACGGATATTTTGAACGGTATTTAAATAAAATGCGAAAAGTGTACAGAGACAGGCATGATTTCCTTTTAAATCAGCTTTCTTCCTTTGAAAAGGAATTTATAATTTCGGGGGAAAATGCAGGACTGCATATCCTTCTTACCAGCCGGAGGCGTATACCGGAGAAAGAGCTTTTAGAAGCGGCTTTGAAGGAAGGGGTAAGGCTTTATGGAATATCGGATGCCTGCATGAGCCGGAAAAAGGAAGGGGATGCTTCTCTGGAGGGAACGGTACTTTTGGGGTATGGGGCCCTGGAAAAACAGGAACTGTATCAGGGAATTAAAGTGTTAAGAAAAGCCTGGAGCGCCTATTTTTAAGGTGTTCCAGGCTTTGCCTGTTAAAAGTATCAAAAGTATCATCAGAATAGAATTTATAAATCGCCGTCATCGAAAAATTCTTCTACCTTATCTGCCCCGGCATCCCTGACATCTTCAGGCGTTTCCTGTGAAGCTTCCGCTTCTGCATTTTTTTCTTTGTTCAAAGCAGTCAGATCGGTAAAACTGCCCTCGGAGACAGTCTGGCCTTCTGCAACAGACTTTACAGTATCTTTTACCTGCTGGACAGAATCGCTGATCACTTCTTTGGCTTTATGGAAAGCTTCAGAAGCAATGGCTTCTGCTTTATTCAGATTTAAGGGGACATAGGAGCGTTCTTTAGTTTCTGCTGTGTCATCATCAAGGTCTTCGGAAAAATCGTCAAAATCATCATCAGTATCCTCGTTTGCGTTTGAGGAAGGAGCGTCGTCTTTGATTTGCAAATAGTGATATGCACCATAAGCGGCAGCACCGGCCACGGCTGAGAAAAGTAAAAATTTACCAAATTTTTTGGACATAAATATACTCCTTTCAGTTATTCATCATACTAGTAATATCTTAATACTATTCTGTGAAATTGAAAAGAGAATATGTATAAAAAAAATATAAAATTTGAAATAGCGTATCTGCTGGTAAATTACCACTATGCACAAGATATGGTAGGCAGAAAAAAAGTTGCCACTAGTTTTTTGGAAGTGATTGAAGGAATGAGGTAAATATGCTATATTTAAGCTCGACTGGTAAAGTCAATGGATTTGCAGTCGGATGAGATTTTGGGCAGGGGTGGAATTTATGAACGAGAAGTTTTTTGATTTAAAAAAGGAAAAGCAGGACAGAATGATCAATGGGGCCCTTAAGGTTTTTGCAAGGAACGGTTATGGTCACGCCAGCACTGACGATATTGTAAAGGAGGCGGGAATCAGTAAAGGATTGCTGTTCCATTATTTTATCAGCAAGCTGGGGCTTTATTCTTTTATTTACGATTATAGTGTCAGATATATGCTGCTTGAGCTTTCAACAGGCGTATCAGCAAAGGAGACAGATTATTTTGAACTGCTGGTACAGATTAAAAAGTCCCAGCTTCAGGTAATGAAAAATTATCCCTATATGCTTCAGTTCCTAAACAAGAGTAAGGAAGAAAATGTAAGCGAAGCCCTGATGGAAACTGAAGATAAGCGGGACACACTTCCAAGGCAGTATGCACAGATCATGGAAAGGGCTGATTTAGAGAAGTTTAGAGAAGGAACGGATATAAAGATGCTCACAAAGGTAATTGATTATACAGTAGAAGGGCTTATGAAGGAGCAGTTTTTAAACGATTCGTTCCAGCCTGAAATTTACTATAAAGAAATGAAGCGTTATCTGGAAATGATGAAAAAGCTCAGTTATAAGTAAGGGAGGCTGTCATGAAAGAAAAGCTATATACGATACCATTAAATGATGCGGTTAACGCTAAGGACGAATGCCCTTTTTGTTTTATCGAGAGGGCGGTTGAGCAGGATATTCTGGATTTTGTGTTAGGGTCAGGTTCCTCTTACATGGAAAGCGACGTGCGGGAAGCTACCGATAAGGCAGGCTTTTGCCGGGAGCATTTTAAGAAAATGTTTGACTATGGCAATACCTTAGGCAATGGTTGGATTTTAAAGACTCATTATATGCAGATCAATAAGGAGATGAAGGAGCAGTTTAAGAAGTTTGTCCCCTCCAAATCAGGTTTCCTGGGGAAACGGAAGAAAGATACGGAAAGGATAAATCCTATCAGTATCTGGGCACAGGAGAAGGAAAATTCCTGTTATATTTGTAAGCGCTTTGCGGATACCTATGACAGATATATGGATACCTTCTTTTATATGTACAAAAAGGACGAGGACTTTAAAAAGCGTATTCTTGGGGGCAAGGGATTTTGTCTGCATCATTTCGGAGATTTGTGCGAATATGGAGAGAGCAGGTTAAATGACAGGGAAAAGAAAGAGTTTTATCCTGAAATGTTTGAGCTGATGGAGAAAAATATGGAAAGGCTTAAAGAGGATGTGGCCTGGCTGGTAGAGAAGTTTGATTATCGCAACAAGGATGCAGACTGGAAAAACTCCAGGGATGCCATACAGAGAGGCATGCAGAAGCTAAAGGGCGGTTATCCTGCCGATCCGGTTTACAAGATGAATAAGTAGTTTGGAATCACATGACAAATTTCAAAAGCCAATAGCAAAGCCCCAGCACCCAGCTGGTAAAGATACCATACAGGATAACCGGGCCGGCAATGGTAAATATCTTACAGCCAATTCCGAAAACCTGTCCTTCTTTTTTAAATTCCACAGCGGGAGCTGCCACAGAATTGGCAAATCCGGTAATAGGAACTAAAGCGCCGGCACCGCCGAACTTCACTATGGAAGGATAAATATTAAGGCCGGTTAAGAGGACGCTTATAAATACAAGGATAAGAGAACAGAAGCTGCCGGACATTTCCTGGTCCATTCCCAGTGTACTGCCGGCAAAATTAAGCAGAAACTGGCCCAGCATACAGATGACGCCGCCTGTAATGAAGGCCTTTAACATCTGCAGATACAGATTATGGGTGGGAGTGATCATTTTGACATATTCTTCATATTCTTTTTCCAGATTTCTCTGATCTTCACTTTTGGGTTCGTTCATAATTTTTATACCCTCCTGTTAAACGGTGTACTGATATGTATTCAGTATACCCCTTTTGTTATTAAATATGCACTGGAAACTAAAGGAACCTTCTTGTGAATTTGGTATGAGGATGATACAATAAGAATGATATAAATTCAAATGATAAAAGCAGGGGAATGTTATGGTCAGTTTTTCCAGTATGGAATTTTTATTTCGGTTTTTACCGATTTTTTTAGTGATATATTTTATAGTATCGGCTAAATACAGAGAAATTGTGCTGCTGATGGGCAGCCTGATTTTTTATGCGGCAGGCGAGCCGATTTTTATTTTAGTGCTTATTGCTGCCACGGTGATCAATTATTATATGGGAATGCAGGTCTGGAAGCTGTCAGAAGGCTACACCATACAAAATTGGCAGGCGAAAAAGCGCAGGCGGATCGCCTCCTGGGCCATTGGAATTGACGTGGCGGTTCTGGCAGTATTTAAAGGACTGGCTGTGTTTGTGGACAGTGCATTGCTTCCGCTGGGTATCAGTTTTTACATTTTTAAAATGGTATCCTTTCAGGCAGATCTGCTCCGGGGAGAAGTATGGACCAGACCGAAATTTCGGCAGGTGGCGTTGTATTTTACCCTGTTTCCCCAGGTGACCTCCGGCCCCATCATGCGCTACAATGAAGGAGAGTTCGCTGCGGAGAAAAGAGGAAGCCTTGGGCAGTTTGAGGACGGATTGAAATATTTTATTATAGGACTTGGCATGAAGGTCCTTTTGGCAGACCGGCTGGCGATCTTGTGGAATGACCTTCAAATGATCGGCTTTCAGAGTATTTCCACCCCCCTTGCATGGCTTGGGGCAGCCGGCTATTCCATGCAGCTTTATTTTGATTTTTGGGGGTATTCCCTGATGGCCTCCGGACTTCTGGTAATGCTGGGCTATCGTTTTATTGAAAACTTTAATCATCCCTATGCTTCTAAGAGCATTGGGGAATTTTACAGAAGATGGCATGTGACTCTTGGAAGATGGTTCCGTGATTATGTGTATATTCCCATGGGCGGCAGCCGGTGCAGCAAAAAAAGGATAGTGCTGAATCTTGCAGTGGTATGGCTGCTTACAGGGATATGGCATGGCAATGGGATCAATTATATTATCTGGGGCGCAGTACTTGGGCTGCTTATCATTCTGGAAAAGCTTCTGTATGGGAAATATCTGCAAAAGCTGCCTGTGATCGGGAATATTTATGTGCTGGTACTGATTCCCATTACATGGATCGTATTTGCCATAACGGATTTAAAAAATCTGGGAATTTATCTTGGAAGGCTGTTTCCCTTTATCGGAGGAAGCGGTGTGGCGGTGAATCAGCAGGACATCCTAAGATATGCAGGCAGTTACGGTATTTACTTTATTGCAGGAATCATATTGTGTATACCGGCAGTGTTCAGATTCTATGAAAAGCATAAGAAGAATCCGGTTATCCAGCTGCTTTTAGTGGCGATTTTCTGGCTGTCTGTTTACTTTTTATCCAGCAGTGCGGGAAATCCCTTTATGTACCTGAATTTTTAAATTACAGATAAATTTTAAGATACGGAATCAGTGCAGTATCGCAGTTTTAATCTGGGGTAGGCATGGAAAGGATAAAGATGAAATTTATTAAAAAGTGTCCTGTTTTCGTTTTGCTGATAGCCACAGGACTGTTTTTTACCATCATTGGCATATGCGGCAAAAGTAATATTTACGCAGAGCAGGAATATGATCCGCTGACAGCGCCGATCATGTCTGTAATGTTTACAGCAATAAATGATGAAATATATCCATGGCAGATATTTGAATACAGGGACAGAGAGGTAATGGCCCAGGGCACAGTCTCTTTAGCCAGTCCTAAGCCCACAAATGTACCTTCTCCCACAAATGCACCTTCTCCCACAAACACACCTGCGCCGGAAGCGGAGGAAGAAACAGAGGTGGTAAGCGAAGTGGCTCCACTAGAACGATTGGAGCCCCTTAGGGAAAGCACCTATGAGGAATATATCAACCATATTTCGGCGGATATTTATGGAGATGCAGGCGCTTTGCGGGCGGCAGCTTATGAATTTGTTACAGTAGATGAAAGCTATTTTGATGACGCACTGTTTATTGGAGATTCCAGAACGGTGGGACTTCGGGATTACACGGATCTGTCAGAGCATGCGGATTTTTACTGCGAAACCTCGCTTACGATCTATAAGGTTATGGAGGAGGAATATAAGGGGCTTGGAACAGTGGAAGAGGCCTTGGCAAACAAGGAGTACGGCAAGATTTATCTGATGGTAGGCATTAATGAGCTTGGGCGGGGAACCACAGAAGATTTTATGGCAAAGTACACGGAAGTGGTTGACAGGCTTCATGAGCTGGAACCGGATGCAAAAATATTTATTCAGGGCATTATGAGAGTATCCGGTCAAAAAGACAGCTCGGATGCTATTTTTAACAACAGCAATATTAATGCCAGAAATAACGCCATTGCAACTCTGGCAGATAACAGCCGGTTCTTTTATATTGATGTAAATGAGGCCGTCTGTGATGAGGAAGGAAATCTCAGCGCCGAGTATACCTTTGACCAGATTCATCTGCTGGGAGTTTATAATGATCTCTGGAAGCAGTTTTTACTTGAGCATGGTGTGGAGGAATAACGAAAAGGCAGTTAATTTAAATAAAAATCCAGCGCATAAAAATCTTCGGATGAGAAAAACTAAGCAAAAGTAAATCATCTGGAGGTTTTTTTATGGAAGAAACAGTTGGAGCAATTTTTGCCCAGGGCCAGCGCAGCATTAAGGTGCCGGTACCTGTTTATATAAGAGCAAGCGCGTCGGTGGCAGGAACCAAGGAGGGAGAAGGGCCCTTTGGCGACTGCTTTGATGTGGTTGGAACAGACGATAAATTTGGCTGCAATACCTGGGAGGAGGCGGAAAGTACCCTGCAGAAGGAGGCGCTTACCCTTGCCATTGGCAAATCCGGTTTGAAAAAAGAGGACATCCGATACCTGTTTGCCGGCGATCTTTTAGGACAGTCTATCGCCAGCAGCTTCGGTCTTGGTGCCTTTCAAATTCCGCTGATTGGTATGTATGGGGCATGTTCCACCTGCGGACTTTCCATGGCCATGGCAGCTATAATGATTGCAGGCGGAATGGCGGAACATGCAGCATGTGTAACCTCCAGCCATTTTGCCAGTGCGGAGAAAGAGTTTCGCTTCCCTTTAGGCTATGGAAATCAAAGGCCTCTTTCAGCCACCTGGACTGTAACGGGAAGCGGAGCCTTTGTTTTAAGCAGCGTGAAGAGTGAAAAAGACAGAGCAATGGTTGCCGGTATTACCATTGGAAAGATAGTGGATTTTGGACTGAAGGATTCCATGAATATGGGGGCCTGTATGGCCCCGGCGGCCTGCGATACCATTTACCAGCATCTGACGGACTTTGGCAGAAAGCCTTCTGACTATGATAAGATCGTTACAGGAGATTTGGGAAGCGTGGGGCAGAAGGCCCTTTGGGATATGATGCGGGAAAAGGGAATGGACATTTCCAGAGTGCATATGGACTGCGGTATGGAAATTTATGATCAGAGCCAGGATGCTCATGCGGGAGGAAGCGGCTGCGGGTGCAGCGCTGTCATTTTGTCTGCTTATCTGTTAAAGCAGTTAGAGGAGGGAAAATGGAAGAGAGTACTGTTTGTACCTACCGGTGCTCTGCTTAGCAAAACCAGCTTTAATGAAGGCCAGAGCATACCGGGGATTGCTCATGGTGTAGAGCTGGTAAGCTGTAAATAAACAGAAATTCCAATCCCCCGCAGCCTTAAGGTGCAGCAAATCTGATACCCGTTAAGCTCTGTGGGGTATTTGATTTGCCGGCAAACTGTGGTATAGTAAAAGGTAGTTGGCTGGTAATGATACCAGCATTACGAATGGGGGAATTTCAAGGTGAAAAAGGTATTAAAGCGCATCATGATCATATTGCTGGTAATCATAATTGCATTCGGCGCCTATGCAGTTTATGTTTTCAGTTCTTATTACCGCCTGCCAGATAAATTGACTCTTGAGGTCAAAAGAAACGGAGAAAATTCTTATTTTGATAAGGAATTTCAGGTTGTTCCCGGAAAAGCTTATTTTATCATGACTTACAATATAGGCTTCGGGGCCTACAGAAAGGATTACAGCTTTTTTATGGATGGGGGAAAGTCCTCCTGGGGCAAGGATGAGGAGAGCGTGATGGCGGCCATCTGTGAAATGGGTGGGATCATTAATGACGTTAATCCGGATTTTGTGCTTTTGCAGGAGGTGGATATTGACGGCACCCGTTCTTATCATGTGAATGAATTGGAGCTTTTGAATCAGTTTGTCAAGGGGTATTATTATGATTTTGCCCAGGATTATGATTCTCCTTTTTTGTTTTTCCCACCATGGGAGCCTCATGGTGCCAATAAGAGCGGCCTTGTGACTTATTCCCGCGGGGAAATAACAGAAAGCATGCGAAGAAGCCTTCCCATATCGGAATCCTTCAGCAAACTGGTGGATCTGGACAGATGCTATTCTATTTCCAGAATCCCCACCGAAAACGGGCTGAGCCTGTGCATTTATAATGTACATACGTCGGCTTATGGAGGCAGTGATGAAATCAGACAGGCACAGCTTTCCATGCTTTATGAGGATATGAAGCTGGATTATGAAAAAGGAAATTATGTGATCTGTGGAGGTGATTTCAACCATGATCTGAAGGAGGAAGAGCAGGAAAATGCGCCGGAATGGGCTTACCCCTTTCCCAGAGAGAGTCTGCCAGAGGGATTTCATATGGCAATAGACAGTGCCAAGGATAAGGAGGATGTGGCTCATAATACCTGCAGAAGTGCCGAAACGCCTTATGATGAGGAAACTACCTATACAGTTACGCTGGATGGATTTATTGTCTCTGACAATGTAAAGGTCAATTACTATCAGCATATGGACTGGGGGTATGAATTTTCGGATCATGATCCGGTGCTGATGCAGTTTATACTGGAATAAAGGTAAAGCAATAAGGTCATACTAGCCTGTAGATTAAAAGGTTTTGATACATTCCCTGAAATGGAGGCTTAGGATGGCGAATTTGGTTTTATATTTAAAGACGGAACAAAATGCGGAGGTAATGGAGGAACATGTATGTGTGAAGGACATTGCCTCCGTTTATTGCGCAGATAAGACCGTCTGCGCAAAGGCAAAAGCCTTAAAAATTCATCAGTTTAACAAAACAGAAAAGAAACGTCAGGTAATCAGTGTTCTTAAAGTAATTGAGCTGATCGAAAAGGAGTGCCCCGGCGTCAGTGTGGAAAATATCGGGGAAAATGCCACTTTGATAGAACTGGTGAATGTAAACAGGCATAAAGGGCCAAAGCAGTGGATAAAAATGGTTTTTGTGGCGGCTGTCAGTTTTTTTGGTACAGGCTTTACCATCATGGCCTTTCATAATGATATCAGCATTAACAATATATTTTCCCGGGTGTATGAGCAGGTCATGGGATATTCTCCTGATGGCTACAGCATTTTGGAGGTATCCTATTCTATAGGGCTTGCAGTGGGGATCATTTTATTTTTTAACCATATTGGAGGAAGAAGGATCACCAAAGACCCCACGCCCATAGAGGTTGAAATGCGCGTATATGAATCAGATGTAAACAAGGCGCTGATAGAAACTGCGGACAGGGAGGGAAAGACAATTGATGTTTCTTAAACAGGCGTTTTTGGGAATCTGTGGGATGAGCTTTGGACTTTTATCCTCTGCCGGTGTTTTTACGGTGCTGGCCTCTGTAGGGCTGATTCCAAGGTTTGCAGGGAAAATGCATGTGGCAAAAAAAGTTTTTGTGCTGGAGGAGGCAGTGGTTTTTGGCACATTGTTCGGAGGCTTTTTCAGCGTGTTTTCCAGATATGGAGAGGTAGGGAAATTTGTTCTGGCAAGACAGATATTTGGAACGCAGACTATGGCAGTCTGGAAAGTTATGGGGAATGGATTTTTGATCCTCTGGGGATTTTTTGCAGGGATATTTGTGGGGTGCCTTGCCCTTGCCATTGCAGAAATGCTAAACTCCATCCCTATTTTTGCAAGAAGGGTCGGATTCCGGCATGGACTGGGCCTGGCCATTGCCGCTGCTGCTTTTGGAAAGCTGATTGGAAGTCTGCTGTATTTTTCAAAAGGAATTTATATGTCGGGACTTTAACTTAAAAGAGATTGAAAAATCAGCGCGGGGCTATTAAAATAGATAAGGATGGAGGGATGGATATGCGGCAGATGTTATTTAAGATGGAGCGTCCCGGTCTTTTAAAAGAAGGGGATGAAATTACGGTGACGGAAGGTGTGCTGCCAAGCAATTATTATTACACCATTGACCCGTCACTTGCCATGTCGGGAAACGTCCCTTTCAGAGAAAGAATGCTTGCCAGATCAGGCAAGGTCATCAGCGTTGTCCAGAATGAACGGGGATTCTATGTGACGGCAGAATTTGATGAGACTAAATAAGTGTTTAAACAGAGCAAAGGAGAGGATATTATGTTAAAAAAAGTATCAACTGACAAGGCGCCTGCGGCCATTGGACCTTATTCCCAGGGAATCATCGCAAATGGATTTTTGTTTGCTTCAGGTCAGATTCCGATCATCCCCGAAACGGGAGATATTGTGGTTCAGGCCCAGCAGGTTATGAAAAATGTGGGAGAAATTTTAAAGGAAGCGGGCACAGATTATGAAAGCGTAGTAAAAACCACCTGTTTTCTTGCTGATATGTCTGATTTTGCGGCTTTTAACAGCGTATATGAAGAATATTTTACAGGAAAGCCTGCAAGAAGCTGTGTGGCTGTAAAGGAACTTCCCAAAAAAGTGCTTTGTGAAGTGGAAGTAATTGCGGTGATCAAGTAAGGTTATTATGAAGAATATTATATTGATCGGGATGCCGGGGTCTGGTAAGAGCACCGTAGGGGTAGTGTTGGCTAAAAGGCTGGGCTATCAGTTTGTAGACTCGGATCTTGTCATTCAGGAAAAAACCGGGAAACTCCTTTACCAGCTTATTGAAGAGCTGGGGGAAGCAGGCTTTCTTGAACTGGAAAATGAGATAAACGCAGGCTTGCAGGCAAAGAGAGCTGTTATTGCCACGGGAGGAAGCGCTGTTTATGGAAAAGAGGCCATGGCCCATTTTAAAGAAATAGGGAAAGTGGTCTATTTAAGTCTGCCCTATGAAGAATTAAGGGAGCGGTTAGGCGATCTCCATAAACGGGGCGTAGTGTTAAGGGAAGGATATACCCTTAAGAAGCTGTATGAGGAAAGAGTACCCTTATATGAAAAATATGCGGACCTTGTAATTGATTGCAGCGGCAGAGATATCCGCAGTGTGATGGAAGAAATTGCATGCCAGGCAGAACATTAAAAATACTCAGAGGGAAAATACAGATGAAAAAAGTATCTTTTGGAAGTAGTATCTTGTTATTTTTAGCGGCATTTATCTGGGGAGTTGCCTTTGTTGCCCAAAGGGTAGGCATGGACTATATGGGGCCTTTTTCCTTTAATGGAGCAAGATTCCTTATGGGCAGCGGGGTGCTGCTGCCTCTGGTGATCATCCGTAGGAAAATGGGAAAGATAAAGACAGATGAAAGCATTGGTTACAAAAATACGCTGACAGGCGGAATCTGCTGCGGACTGGCCCTGTGCGCGGCTGCTTTGTTCCAGCAGATAGGTATTATGTACACAACAGTAGGCAAAGCGGGCTTTATCACCACGCTCTATATCATTATTGTTCCGATTATGGGAATTTTTCTGAAAAAAAGAGTGTCGGGAAAAGTCTGGATCGGGGCAGTTATTGCGGCGTTTGGAATGTATCTGCTTTGCATGAGTGAAAAGCTTGCGCTTGGCAAAGGTGATACATATGTTTTTATCTGCGCAGTCCTTTTTTCCATTCATATTCTGGTGATAGATTACTTTTCGCCCAAAGCAGATGGAATAGAGCTTTCCTGCCTTCAGTTTTTGACAGCAGGAATTATTTGCAGCCTGCTGGCGCTGGTCCTGGAAAAACCGGAAATCGGAAGTTTTATAGATGGTATTATTCCCCTTGCCTATGCAGGAATTATGTCCAGCGGCGTGGCGTACACGCTGCAGGTTATTGGGCAGAAAAAAATGGATCCTACAATCGCTTCTCTGATCCTGTCTATGGAGTCGGTGGTTTCGGGGCTGTCCGGCTGGGTGATCCTGGGACAGGAACTGAGCAGAAGAGAGCTGCTGGGATGCGCTCTGGTATTTGTGGCAGTTATTCTGGTACAGCTTCCGGATAAGAAAAAGGATAAAATCAGGGAAAAGCGAGCATAATAATCTATGAAAACGATCTGGCAGGAAGCTGTCATAAAGGAGGTTATCATGGATTATTTTAATGCATTCTGGGTAGGAGGGCTGATCTGCGCACTGGTGCAGATATTGATGGAAAAAACGAAGATGATGCCCGGCAGGATCATGGTACTTTTGGTTTGTCTGGGGGCGTTTATCAGCGTGTTTGGCTGGTATCAGCCATTTGTGGATTTTGCCGGAGCCGGAGCCAGCGTTCCTCTTCTTGGCTTTGGCAATGTGCTTATGAAAGGGGTAAAGGAAGCAGTGGACCAGGAAGGCTTTATGGGGCTTTTTACAGGAGGCTTTAAGGCAGGAGCAGTGGGAACATCAGCGGCCCTTATCTTTGGCTATCTGGCAAGCCTTGTTTTTAATCCCAAGATGAAAAAGTAAGCTGCTTGCCAAAGAAAAAGGACAGGTAAAAATGATACAAGACAGATTATGTAAACTAAGAGAAAGTATGAAGGCGGCTGGGATAGACTGTTATCTGATACCTACATCGGATTATCATGACAGTGAATATGTCAGCAGCTTTTTTATGGCCAGAAAATATTTCAGCGGATTTACCGGATCAGCGGGAACCTTAGTGGTAACGAAAGATAAGGCGGCGCTCTTTACGGATGGCAGATACTTTATTCAGGCGGCAAAGGAGCTTTCAGGCAGCGGCATTTGTCTTATGAAAATGGGAGAACCACAGGTGCCGGATCTAAAGCAATATCTTAACCAGTACCTGGGGGAGGGGGAAACCCTTGGATTTGACGGCAGAGTAGTGATGGCAGATGACGGAGACAGCTATGAGAAAATCCTGAAAGCGAAAAAGGGAAAAATAATCTGGGATAAAGACTTAGCGGAAGGCATATGGAGCGATCGTCCGGCCCTTGAGCATCACAGGGTATTTTGTCTCCCTGAATGTTACAGCGGAGAAAGTGCATCTGCCAAGGTCGAAAGAGTCAGAAAAAAGATGAGAGAAGAAGGGGCAACCATGCATATCTTAACATCGCTGGATGACATTGCATGGCTTTTAAACATTCGTGGAAATGATGTGGAAAACTGTCCTGTGGTATTGGCTTTCTGTGTGCTTACCATGGATCAGGTGCTGCTTTTTGCCAGGGAGGAACAGGAGCCATCTAAGGCCTTTCCCAGGGAGATAAGGCAGTATCTGGAAAATAACAAAGTTACGCTGCTTTCCTATAACAATTTTTATCAGTATGTGTCCCGGATTCATGGAGAAAAGATTCTGCTTTGCAGGGCACGGATCAGCTATCGGCTTGATAAGGAGCTTTCGGGCAATGCGGTGATTATAGACAGGCCCAATCCAACCTCTCTTATGAAGGCAGTGAAAAACCAGAGGGAAATGGAAAATTTAAGAAAAGCCCATTTGAAAGACGGGATTGCGGTTACCCGTTTCATGTACTGGCTTAAGAAAAATGTAGGGAAAATACCCATGACTGAGGTAAGCGCGGCAGAATATCTGGAAGCCCTGCGCAGGGAAAATGAAAATTTTATAGAGCCAAGCTTTGAGACTATCTGCGCTTATGGCGCAAACGCCGCTGTGATCCATTACAGCGCTTCTAAGGAGGACTGCGCGGAAATCAAGCCGGAGGGACTGCTTATGGTTGACAGCGGAGGCCATTATCTGGAGGGGTCTACGGATGTTACAAGAACCTTTGCGTTAGGGCCGGTTACCGGAGAAATGAAAAAGCATTTTACTCTGGTGCTTCGGGCGATGCTCAACTTAAAAAGCAGCTGGTTCCTTTACGGGTGCAGAGGGGTAAATCTTGATATGAAAGCAAGAGAAGTGCTCTGGGAGCATGGCCTTGATTATAAGCACGGCACCGGGCACGGCGTAGGTTATCTTTTGAATGTGCATGAAGGACCCAACAGCTTCAGATGGAGGCTTATGCCGGATTATCAGGATAATGCGGTGCTGGAGGAAGGAATGGTTACCACGGATGAACCGGGAATTTATATAGAAGGAAGACATGGGATCAGGATTGAAAATGAACTTTTGTGCCGGAAAGGCGAGGCCAATGAATATGGCCAGTTTATGTATTTTGAGGACCTGACCTGTGTTCCCATAGACCTGGAGGCTTTGGATATCACGATGCTTGATGATAAGGATAAGGAGAGACTCAATGAATATCACAGGCAGGTTTATGAAAGACTATCTCCCTTTTTGAGCCCGGAGGAGGGTATGTGGCTTAAGCATATTACCAGAGAAATTTAAGCTTGTCTGTCAATGGGAAAGGAACAGGATATGATACCGGAAGTGAATGTGGATGAAAGGGGAATTTTAAAAGAAATCACCTGCTTTGCACTGGATATGGATGGAACCATTTATCTGGGAGAAAAATGGATCGAGGGGGCAGGGGATTTTCTTAAGGCGCTGGAGAGGGCAGGGAAGAAGTATGTGTTTCTTACCAACAACTCTTCTAAAAATGCCGGGGCATATGTGGAAAAGCTGGAGAGAATGGGGCTTTTAGTGGGAGAAGATAAAATCATAACCTCCGGCCAGGCAACCATAGATTATGTGAAAAGGAATTTTCCGGGGAAAAAGGTGTATCTTCTGGGAAACCAGTTACTGAGAGCAGAATTTGAGGAACAGGGAATCCCGTTAGCGGACAGGGAGGCAGAGCTTGTGGTAGTGGGCTTTGATACGACCCTTACCTATGAGAAAATGTGCAGAGTGTGCGATCTGGTAAGGGAAGGACTTCCCTATATCTCTACTCATCCTGATTATAATTGTCCTACGGAAACCGGATTTATTCCGGATGCGGGAGCAATTCACGCCTTTATCCACGCCTCTGCTTTTCGCTATCCGGATCACATTATTGGCAAGCCCAACGGAGATATTATGGATTATTTGGTTAAGCGCTGCGGTGTGACCAAAGAGCAGACGGCCATGGTAGGCGACCGGCTGTATACCGACGTGGCAGCGGGGGTTAATAATGGTTATACAGGGATTTTGGTGCTCAGCGGAGAAGCGGGAATGAAAGAAGTACAGGAATCAAAAATAATTCCTGATTTAATTTTTGACTCTGTTAAAGAGATGATACCATTTTTATAAACAGCAGTAAAAGGTTTACATAACAGGAGTGTACATGGGATTACAGTTTTATTTTGGCGGATCGGGCTCTGGAAAGAGCAGACAACTGCATAAGGATATTTTGGCATGGGCGAAGAAGGAGCCGGAGTGCAATTTTCTGTTTCTGGTGCCGGATCAGTTTACCATGCAGACCCAGGTGGATCTGGTAAATGCCAGCGATTGCGGGGGTATCATGAATATCGACGTGCTAAGCTTTGGACGTCTGGCCCATCGGATTTTTGAAGAAACTGGCTATGGTTCAAAACCTGTTTTGGACGATACAGGAAAAAACCTTGTGCTCAGAAAGGTGGCGGCATCTCTTAAGGAGGAAATGCCTGTAATCGGAAAGAATCTGAATAAAATTGGTTATATCCATGAAATAAAATCTGCTGTTTCAGAGTTTAAGCAATATGGCATCAGTGCTGCGGAAGTGGGAAAGCTGGCAGAGTTCGCAAAGGGACGAGGCGCCCTGTATTATAAATTAAAGGATCTGGAGGTAGTTTATAAAGGATTTAACGACTATATACGGGATCGCTTTATCACCACAGAGGAAACCCTGGAGCTTTTAACCAGAGCGGTAGGGAGATCAGAAATCATCAAAAACAGTGTCATTGTTTTCGACGGTTTTACGGGATTTACCCCGATCCAGTACCGGTTGATTCAGGAGCTTTTAAGATTGACCAAAAGGGTTATTGTTTCCATAACAATTGATATTCAGGAAAATCCTTTTAAGATCGGCGGGGAACAGGAACTGTTTTATCTCAGCAAAAAGACAACGGGAGATTTATGCCAGCTGGCAAAGGAAGCCGGAATTGAAAGAGACAGCGACATTTATATCAAAAATGATCCCCTGCCCAGATTTAAGGATAATAAGCCTATGGCTCATCTTGAACAAAATCTGTTTCGCTATCCGGCTAAGCCTTTTAAAGGGGAACAAAAAAATATTTTCCTGTCTGAGGCACTAAATCCCGCCATGGAAGTGAGGCAGGTCTGTATCCGGATCAAAAAACTGGTGCTTTTGCAAGGGTACAATTATCGGGATATTGCCGTGGTGACAGGGGATCTGGAAACCTACGGGGACTATTTTGAAAGGGAAGCCCTTGTGTATGATATTCCATTATTTATGGATAAAACAAGAGGCCTTTTGCTGAATCCCTTTATTGAATACATACGCAGCGCCCTGAAAATGGTGTTGGGAGATTTTTCCTATGAAACAGTTTTCCATTATCTTCGCTGTGGTTTGACGGGATTTTTGCCGGAGGAAATTGACCGCCTGGAAAATTATGTGCTGGCCTATGGCATCCGTGGAAAGAAAAAATGGAGCCAGTCCTTTGTGAGAAAAGAAGATGACCAGCAGTTAGCCCTTCTGGAAAAAATAAATAACACTCGCAATTGTTTAATGGAGCAGATCGCCCCGCTTCTTGAAAAGAAAGAAACTGCCGGAGAAATGGTAAAAACTCTCTATGATTTTATTGTGGCGGGAAGTATTCAGGAAAAGTTGGCAGGCTATGAAAACTATTTCAGGGAAAAGGGCGATGGGGAGCGGGCCAGGGAATATGCACAGATATACAGGCTGGTAATGGAGCTTTTAGAACAGATCATGGCGCTTTTGTCAGATGAGAAAATGACTTTAAGAGAGTTTGCGGATATATTAGACGCCGGGTTTGAAGAAATAGAAGTGGGAATTATTCCGGGAAGCGTGGATCGGATCGTAGTAGGCGATATGGAAAGAAGCCGTTTAAAACAGGTGAAAGTATTGTTCTTTTTAGGAGTGAATGACGGGAACATTCCAAGGAGTGGAAGTAAAGGCGGCATCCTGTCCGATATAGACAGGGAATTTTTGCAGCAGTCGGAATTTGAACTGGCTCCCACGCCAAGACAGCAGATGTATATTCAGAGACTGTACTTATATATGAATATGACCAAACCCTCGGACAGGCTGTATCTTTCCTGGGCAAGAATCAACAGCCAGGGAAAAAGCATAAGACCCTCCTACCTGATCGACACGGTAAAAAAACTTTTCCCACAGACAGAAATTAAAAAAGCAATCGTTATTGAAAATGCCTTTGAACAGATCATAGGGAAAAAGGATGGGTTAACGCTTTTGGCGGAGGAACTGCGGGACTATGCCTCTGGCAGGGAAGGAACATTAAGTCAGCAGGAATTATATTCTTTGTACCGGTTGTATGCGAAGGATGAGGAATATAGCCCCTATGCGGAAAAATTGTCTGAGGCCGCCTTTGCGCATTACGAGCATAAACCTCTTGCAAAGGCTGTGGCAAGAGCCCTGTATGGAACCATGCTGGAGAACAGTGTCAGCCGGCTGGAAAAGTATGCGGCCTGTGCTTATTCACATTTCCTGCAATATGGGCTTATGCTGAAGGAACGTGATGAATACAGCTTTGAACAGGTAGATTTAGGAAATATATTCCATGAAGTGCTGGAGGCTTTTGCAGGAAAACTTGCAGAAAATAAATATACCTGGTTCGACTTTCCGAAGGAGGAAGGGGACAGGCTTTTAAAAGAGGCGTTGGACGCCTGCACAATGGCATATGGGGAGACGGTCCTTTACAGCAGTGCCCGTTATGAATATATGACAGAGCGCATGTACCGGATCTTAAAGAGAACCATCAGAACCTTAAAAGCACAATTGCGGGAGGGAGATTTTATTCCCGCTTCTTTTGAAATGTCCTTTTCAAAGGTGGAGAACTTAGAGTCGGTAAACATTGCCCTGTCTGAAGGAGAAAAGATGAAGCTTAAGGGCAGAATTGACCGTATTGATACCTGCCAGGACAAAGAGCACGTTTATGTGAAGGTGATCGATTATAAGTCCGGCAGCAAAAGGTTTGATCTGGCAGCTCTTTACTATGGATTACAGCTTCAGCTTGTGGTGTATATGAATGTGGCGGCTGAAATGGAAAGGAAAAATCATCCGGATAAGGAAGTTGTGCCGGCGGCGCTTCTTTATTATCATGTAAGCGATCCCCTGATCAGGGTGCAGGAGGAGCTTACAGAGGAAGAGATCAATCAGGAAATCCTTAAGGAATTAAGAACCACCGGTATTGTCAGCGAGGATGAGAAGGTGGTAAGTCTCTTAGATAAAAATTTCACGGATAAGTCTCTGGTGGTGCCGGTAGAGCGAAAAAAGGACGGAAGCTTTTCTGTCAGGTCAAGTACCATTGCCAGGGAAGATTACGAGACGGTATCCCAGTTTGTTAATTATAAGATCAGGCAGTTCGGAAGAGAGATTCTGGAGGGCAATGTTGAAATCAATCCCTGTGAGCAGGGAGGAAAGCAGTCCTGTACCTACTGCGCTTACAGAGGAGTCTGCGATTTTGAGGAAAAGGTGGCCGGATATGATATTCGTTTGCTTGAAAATCCGCCAAAGGAGGAACTGCTTGAGAAAATGAAGGAAGAAATGGAGAAAGGAAAGGAATAACAATGGCAGTTGCTTTTACACCTGAACAGCAAAAGGTAATTGAATTGCGTAACAGAAATATTCTGGTTTCAGCAGCTGCCGGTTCCGGAAAAACCGCAGTTCTGGTGGAACGTATTGTGAGCATGATTACGGATAGGGAGTATCCGGTAGATGTTGACCGCCTGCTGGTAGTGACCTTCACCAATGCAGCGGCGGCAGAGATGCGGGAGAGGATCAGTCAGGCAATTGGCAGGGAGCTGGAAAAAGAACCTTCAAACGCACACCTTCAAAAGCAGTCCGCCCTTTTGCATAATGCACAGATCACCACCATAGACAGCTTTTGCCTGTTTGTGATAAGAAATAATTTTAATGATATAGGGCTTGATCCCGGATTTCGCGTGGCCGATGAGGGAGAGCTTAAGCTGCTTAAGCAGGATGTGATGGCGGAGCTTTTGGAGGAACAGTATCAGGAAAGAACCAGAGAATTTACAGACTGTGTGGAGTATTTTTCCGGAGGAAGCAACGACCGGCTTTTAGAGGAATATATCGGTAAGCTTTATGAGTTCTCCATGAGCTGTCCCTGGCCGGAAGAATGGATCGATGGATGTGCCCGGGATTATAAAATAACGAGTGTTTCCGAAATGGAAAACACGGACTGGTGCCAGTATCTGGTGGCTTATTTAAAGAGGATTTCCAGGCAATGCGTAAAGGACATGGACACTGCCATACATATCTGTGAAAGGCCCGATGGCCCCTATATGTACGGGCAGATGCTGGAAAAAGAAAGAGAAATGCTCACCCATCTTTTAAAGCCGGCCAGCCTTCAGGAATATTATGAGGCCTTTGAGACGATCTCCTTTGGAAGGCTGCCTTCCAAAAAGGATGATACGGTAAATCCCTTATGCAGGGAAAGGGTACAGCAGCTTCGGAAAAAGATTAAAGGGCAGTTAGAGAATTTAAAGACTTCTTATCTGCTTTTCTCTCCGGAACAGGTGGTAGAGAGGATGGGGAAGGCAGCTTCTAACGTAGAGGAGCTGCTTTATCTGGTAGTCCGCTATAAACAGAAGCTGGATGAGAAAAAACGAAAGGAAAATATCATAGATTTTCATGATATGGAGCATTTTGCCTTAAATATCCTTCTTGCAAAGGATGAAAATGGAAATCCCAGGCCTACAGCAGCCGCCAGGGAGTACCGACAGTATTTCCATGAGATCCTTATTGACGAGTATCAGGACAGCAATCTGGTCCAGGAGCTTTTGCTGAAAAGCATTTCCGGCGAAGAAGAGGGGAATTTTAACCGTTTCATGGTTGGGGATGTGAAGCAGAGTATTTATAAGTTCCGCCTGGCAAGGCCTGAGCTTTTTATGGAAAAATACAACTGTTATTCTAAAGATGACTCAACAAGTCAAAGAATTGATCTCCACAAAAACTTCAGAAGCCGGCATCAGGTGCTTGACAGTGTAAATCAGCTTTTTTATGGGATCATGGGAAAGGAGCTTGGGGGAGTAGAGTACGATCAGGAGGCGGCACTTTATCCGGGGGCTGTTTTTGAAAAAGATACAGATTCTTCTTATGAAACAGAATACCTTGTGATAGGAAAGGACACAGACTCCTCCTTAAGCGCAAGAGAGCAGGAGGCTTCGGTAATTGCACAGAAAATAAGGGAACTGTATGAGGCCTTTCTGGTTACGGATAAAGCTACCGGACAGTTAAGGCCGGTGCGCTATGGCGACATGGTGATCTTACTGCGAACCACCTCGGGCTGGGCGGAGGAATTTAAAAGCAGGCTTGAAAAAGAGGGGATTCCGGCTTATGTGGCCTCCCGCACAGGTTATTTTCAGGCAGTAGAGATCAAGGTGCTGATGCAGCTTCTTCATGTAATTGATAATCCTTTGCAGGATATTCCCCTTTATGGTACCTTAAAGTCCTTTTTTGGAGGATTTTCGGAGGAAGAAATTGCCTGCCTGCGTGCCGGGGACAAAAAAGCACCCTTATATGAGCTGCTGACAGGATATGAAGGCCCTTTGCAGGAAAAGGTACAGGAATTTATGGCAAAGCTTCTCAGGTACAGGCAGAAAACGGCCTATACTCCCATCCATAAGCTGATTCAGGAAATTCTCATGGATACCGGCTATCTGGATTATGTAACAGCCCGTCCAGGAGGGCAGCAGAGAAGAGCAAACGTGGAAATGCTTCTGACAAAAGCGGCGGCCTTTGAAAGCACCAGCTACTATGGACTGTTTCATTTTCTCCGGTATGTAGAACAGTTAGAGAAGTACGAAGTGGATTATGGCGAGGCTGATGTACTGGATGAAAATGCGGACGTTGTGCGCATTATGAGCATTCATAAGAGTAAGGGACTGGAATTTCCGGTGTGCTTTGTAGCCGGCCTTTCAAAGAAATTTAATATGCAGGATGTAAGCGGCAGGTTGATCGCGGATATCGATATGGGAGTAGGAGTGGACTATATTGACAGTTCCCTGCGTATTCAAAGCCATACTCTTAAGAAAAAGGCAGTGGCATTAAAATTGAAAATGGACGCCTTGGGAGAGGAAATGCGCATACTGTATGTAGCCATGACAAGAGCCAGGGAAAAGCTGATCCTTACAGCCATGACCTCCGACCTTGAAAAGTTTAAGGAGCAGTGGGAGCAGAAGAAGGCTTTTAAGCAGCAAGGGGGAGAGGAAGAAAAGGTATCCTTTTCTGAACTGTCTGAGGCAGGGTGTTATCTGGATTTTCTGTTTCCCTGCCTTGATAAGGTCTGCCTGATAGCTCCACAGGATATATTGCAGAAGGCGATTAGGGGGGCTGCGCAGGAAATGGGACGGAAACAGAAGCTGCTTTCCTCCGTACCGCAGGCTGATAAGATGACCGAAAAGGATAATGAGATCATGACGCTGCTGTCGGAAAAATTTGCAAGAACGTATCCTTATCAGTTTTTATCAAATTTATTTATTAAAACTACGGTGTCAGAACTTAAGAAAAAGGCAATGTATAATTTACCAGATCAGTCAACAGCAGGTGAAACCCCATTTACCAGGGCATTATTTGAGGAGCCGGAGGTGGTACCTTACATTCCTTCTTTTATTAAGAGCGAGGAAGGAATGACAGGTTCGGACAGAGGAAGCGCTTACCATAAGGTGATGGAGCTTCTGGATCTTCGTGCTCTGAAAAAATGGATGGGACAGGAGGATTTGCGGAAAGACAGTCAGGATGACAGAGAGAAGGGAATTTCTTTGAGAGATGAAATCAACTGCCAGCTGGATCATTTTGTACAGGAAGAGGTTCTTGACAGCAGGTGGCGGGAAAGTATCTCCTTTGCCAAAATAGAGACCTTCGTCAGCAGCAGCCTGGCCTTAAGGATGGCCCGGGCGCAGGAGAAGGGAAAGCTGAAAAGAGAGCAGCCCTTTGTACTTGGAATCGGCGCGGACAGCTTAGGGGAGCAGTTCCCCCACAGTGAAAAGGTGCTGATCCAGGGAATTATTGATGTGTTTTTTGAGGAAAATGGAAATATTGTGGTGGCAGACTACAAAACAGACGTGGTAAAGACACCGGAGGAGCTGATCAAAAGGTATCAGATACAGTTAGATTATTATGCCAGGGCCCTTGAGCGTCTTACCGGCAAAAAGGTAGCGGAGAAAATTATATATTCTTTTGCACTGGGCAGAGAGATTGTGTTATACTGAAAAAGACAAAAGAAAATTATGAGGAGGATTTTATCATGAAATTAAAATTTGGTATTAAAGAAGTAGTTGCAATCGGCATTGGAACAGCGCTGTTTGTTGCACTGACAGAAATTCAGATTCCCACACCGATTCCCAACACCTATTTACAGCCCCGTATGGCGATCATGGCGTTCCTGGCCGCTGTATTCGGGCCTATTGTAGGAGGAATCGTCGGGCTGCTTGGACATTTTCTGGGGGATGCGATGTTTTATGGAAGCGTATGGTGGAGCTGGGTATTCCCTGAGGCGGTTGTGGGCTTTGCAATTGGCGCCTTTGCTTCTAAATATGCAATAAAAGAAGGTGGATTTGGAAATGCTAAAACCATCACACTGTTTAATGTGGTTCAGGTGATCGCCAATGCGGCAGCCTGGATTTTGGTTGCGCCTGTTCTTGATATTCTGATTTATGCAGAACCTGCCAACAAGGTATTTGCTCAGGGAGCATGGGCATTTGTTGGAAATATTATTATCATAGGTATTTTAGGAACATTGCTCTGCGTAGGTTATTCAGCGGTGGGAGCGAAATCTTCAAGTCTTACTAAAGAAGACTAGCAAAGGATTAACAAGAGGACGAAAATATATGGAGCCTATTATCGAGTTTAAAGATTTTTCATTTAAATATCGAGCACAGGCAGAGCCTACTCTCCGGAACATTGATCTTACGATCATGCCCGGAGAGAAAGTTTTGATTGTGGGTCCCTCCGGTTCCGGAAAATCGACACTTGCTCATTGTATCAATGGGCTGGTGCCCTTTTCTTATACCGGCGAAAGTACAGGAACCTTAAAGGTTGCAGGGAAAGATCCCAGGGAGCTGGGAATATTTGGATTATCCAAAATAGTCGGCACCGTATTGCAGGATACGGACGGGCAGTTTATAGGGTTGACTGTGGCGGAGGATATTGCCTTCGCCCTTGAAAACGATCTGGTGCCCCAGGAAGAAATGTTTATCAAGGTTGATGAAGCGGCAGAGATGGTGGACGTAAAGAAGCTTCTGGGAAATGCGCCGGGAGAACTTTCAGGCGGTCAGAAGCAGCGTGTATCCATGGCCGGAGTCATGGTAGATAATGTGGAGATTCTGTTGTTTGACGAACCGCTGGCAAATCTGGATCCGGCAACTGGAAAACGGGCCATAGACATGATAGACCGGATCCAAAAAGAAAAACATGCCACGATCCTTATCATAGAGCATCGTCTTGAGGATGCGCTTTACAGAGATGCAGACAGGATCATTGTAGTAGGAGAAGGCAGGATCGTAGCAGATACCAGTCCGGATAAGCTGCTGGCAACGGATATTTTAAATCAGCAGGGGATCAGAGAGCCTCTTTACGTTACTGCCCTTAAACACGCAGGCTGTGTGATCTCTCCGGAGGATAAGCCCCGGCATATTGAGACGATGGAATTAAAAAAATATACTCAGCCTGTAAAGGACTGGTTTGAAAGGACCGGGGCAAAACCGGCAAGGAAAGAGACGCCTTCCGTATTAAAGGTGGAGGATCTGTATTTTTCCTATGTGGAAGGAAAACCCATACTTCAGCATATCCATTTCGACATTAAAGAGGGAGAGATGGTAAGCGTCGTAGGCAAAAACGGCGCGGGAAAGTCCACTCTTTCCAATTTGATCTGCGGCTTTTACAAGCCCACCAGAGGCAGGATCCTTTTAAATGGAGAAGATATGGAACCTCTCTCCATAAAGGAAAGGGGAGAAAAAATCGGGCTGGTCATGCAGAGCCCCAATCAGATGATCTCTAAGCCCATGATTTTTGATGAAGTCGCACTGGGACTTAAGGTAAGAGGGGTACCTGAGGAAGAAATTAAGGAAAGGGTATATCGTACCTTAAAAATCTGCGGACTTTACCCTTTTAGAAACTGGCCGGTATCGGCCCTGAGCTTTGGACAGAAAAAGAGAGTGTCCATAGCGTCCATTCTGGTAATGGATCCCCAGATACTTATTTTGGATGAGCCCACTGCGGGACAGGATTACAGGCATTATACTGAAATCATGGAATTTTTGAAGGAAATCAATGAAACCTTTGGAATTACCATTATCATGATCACTCATGATATGCATCTTATGCTGGAGTATACGGACAGAGCAATCGTAATTGCGGATGGACACCTGATTGCGGACGATACGCCTGCCAGAGTGCTGACCAATGAAGAAATTGCGGATAAGGCATATTTAAAGAAAACATCGCTGTATGATCTGGCAGTTGGCTGTCAGATAGATGACCCTTCCGAATTTGTGGAACGGTTTATTGCATATGAGCGGGAAAACAGAAGCAGGAAGGAGAACCGGGCAGATGTCTAAGATATTAGCGTATGAAGAAAAGGATACCTGGATCCATCAGTTAAGCGGAGTGAGCAAGCTGATTTTTTTTCTGCTCTGGTGTCTTACCAGTATGCTGACCTATGACACCAGAATTTTAATAGTGATGGTTGTATTCAGCCTGGTGGTTTTTAAGGTTTCAAAGACACAGTGGAAGCAGGTGGGATCGGTATTTAAGGTAATTATGCTGTTTCTGGTCTTAAATGTAATTGCCATTTTTTTGTTTTCGCCGGATCAGGGAACCCATATTTACGGAACCAGAACCGTGCTTTTTCATATTGCCGGTCCCTATGATGTGACCAAAGAGCAGCTTTTTTTCGAGCTTAATGTGATCATTAAATATTTTACGGTTATTCCGGCAGTGTTTATGTTTCTGGTAACTACCAACCCAAGTGAATTTGCCGCCTCCATGAATAAAGTGGGCGTCAGCTATAATGTGGGCTATGCCATTTCCATTGCGCTCAGATACATTCCCGATGTGCAGGGAGAATTTACTAAGATCAAGCATGCCCAGGAGGCAAGAGGCATTGAGATGTCAGGAAAGGCGCCGTTTTTTAGCAGAATAAAAAGTACTGCCTCCATTATTTTTCCTCTGATTTTTTCCAGCATGGACAGGATCGACACGGTAAGTAATGCCATGGAGCTTAGAGGATATGGAAAGCACAGAAAAAGAACATGGTATACAGAAAAAAAGCTAAAAAGGAATGATTACCTGACGATTGCTTTTACCATCCTGTTTATGATCGTGGCGTTGGCCATTACCTTTGCGGACGGGAACAGATTTTACAACCCCTTCGTATAAAATACTTGACAAATGCCGGCAACAGGTTTATTTTAAGATACAAATTTAACAGATCGCTAGGGGAGCGCTTGCTGAGATTGCATGGGAAGAAAGACAGATCCTGTGCTGACCCTCATTACCTGAACCGGACAATGCCGGCGTAGGAAAGCAGATTTTTATAGATGTTGTAGCTCTGTAACTGTAAACTATTATTTCATACTTTCCAAACAGTAGAGCTGCCCATTTATAAGAATAAGAACACGCCTCCTGTGATAATAAGTATAAGGAGGTTTTTTATGTCTGTTTTTGCAACGGAAATTATCGATGAAGAGTGGGGAAATTATTTTGAATTGACAGGGGCCGGTTACGGCGTGCTGATCGCGATTATGATTGCAGTTCTTCTGGCAGGCTCTGTCATCAGCGGCGCCGGGGGAAGGAAAAGGATAGGTACAAAGCAGCTTGTCTTTTCTGCCATGGCCATGGCCCTTGCAATGGTGACCAGTATGATCAAGCTGATCGATATGCCTATGGGAGGCTCTGTTACCCTGTGCAGTATGCTGTTTATCTGTATGATCGGCTATCTGTTCGGTCTGCGCGGCGGCCTTATGGCTGCCATTGCTTACGGATTGCTGCAATTGATCGTAGACCCTTATATTATCAGTATTCCCCAGATGCTGGTGGATTACATATTTGCCTTTGGCGCCCTGGGACTTTCAGGGGTATTTTCGGGCAAAAAGCATGGTCTTTTATGGGGATATTTGTTAGGAGTCCTTGGCAGATACTTCTTTTCATTTCTATCAGGCATGATCTTCTTCGGAAGCTATGCCGCCAGCTATCATATGTCGGCGCTGGTTTATTCTCTTGTGTATAACGGGGCTTATTTGGGGCTGGAAGCTTTGATTACGACTATAATTATTCTGCTTCCGCCGGTTTCCAGAGGATTCCTCAAAGTAAAAAACATGGTGGCCGAATAAATATTTGTTTCTGGTGATCTATGCTCTAAGTGATTTCTTAATCATGGCTTTTGTCATGGTTAGTGAAGGGAACACTTAGAGCATTTATCTTCTGCATTGTATTCTTCGAGGCAGAGAAACCCCTTGACCGAAGATTTAAACAAATACCTTGTAAGGATGGTGGAAAATAATGAAACGCATTTTCTTTGTTGAAGATGATTTGAGTTTAATTAACGGTTTGTCTTTCGCGATGAAAAAGCAAGGATATGAAATAGAGATTGCCCGGACAAACCTTGAAGCGGAAAAACTGTGGCAGAACGGAAAATATGATCTGGTTATACTGGACGTTTCACTTCCAGATGGTTCCGGCTATGACTTGTGCAGGGAAATCCGTAAGACATCAAAAGTGCCGATTATATTCCTGACCGCAGCCGATGAAGAAACCGACATTATTATGGGGCTTGATATAGGCGGTGACGATTATATTACGAAACCCTTTAAGCTGGCAGTATTTCTTTCCAGGCTAAATGCACTTTTGCGGAGAAGTGAGAACTTCAATCATACAGAAACAGAATTAAACTCCAATGGCATAAGCGTACAACTGCTAAAAGGTGAAGTTTACAAAAACGGGATACCTGTCGATCTGACAGCCAGCGAATATAAATTACTGCGCCTTTTCATGGAAAATCCCGATATTGTCCTTTCGCCAGAGCAGATATTAAGTAAGCTGTGGGACTGCGACGAGAATTATATTGACAGTAATACCCTGACCGTCTATATCCGCAGATTACGTACTAAAATTGAGGATAATCCCGCCGCTCCGCAGAACATTGTAACTGTCCGGCGTATGGGTTACAAGTGGAAAACTGTGGATTGAGGTATACTATGAACATATTGACAAATAAAAAAATAAAGAGGCTGTTTTGTTACTTGCTGGCTGTTATTGCAATATTTATGGCAGTTACTACGGCTCTTGTCACACTGGAACCGCCGGGGATGGTGTTCGGGGTATTTTTATCTTCCGCAAGTATGGGCATTTTTGTACTTTTGGTGACATATTTGTACTTTCGGGAGCAGAATAAAATCATGGAAAAAGCAATTGAGCAGATCAGGAACTATATTTCCGGAAATAGAAACGCCCGGATCGAATGTGACGATGAGGGGGAATTATACCGCCTGTTTCATGAAGTTAATTCTCTGGTTTCCATCTTGAACGCCCACGCGGAAAACGAGGGGCGCTCAAAAAAATTTATGAAAGACACGCTCTCTGATATTTCCCATCAACTTAAAACGCCGCTGGCCGCTCTGAATATCTATAACGGGCTTATGCAGGATGAAACAATGGATATTGCCGCATTGAGGGAATTTACAGAGCTTTCCGAGCAGGAACTTGACCGGATTGAAATACTTGTCCAGAACCTGTTGAAAATTGCTAAACTGGATGCCGGAACAATCGTAATTGACAAAGCAGTTGAAAATGTATCCGAAATGATGGGCTATATTGAACGGCATTTTACCCATCAGGCCCGGCAGGAAGGGAAACATCTGAGCTTTTCCGGCAAAGATGTGATTGCCCTATTCTGTGATCGGAATTGGTTGACAGAAGCAATCAGCAACATTGTTAAAAATGCTTTCGACCATACAAAGAAGGGGGCAACAATCCGTGTTGAGTGGCGCGCTTTTGCCTCAGTTGTCCAAATCGTCGTACAGGATAATGGGAGCGGTATACACCCGGAGGATTTACCACATATTTTTAAGCGGTTTTATCGCAGCCGATTTTCTAAAGATACACAGGGAATTGGGTTGGGACTTCCTCTGGCAAAAGCCATTATTGAGGCGCACAATGGAACAATCGAAGTGGACAGCATATTGGGCGCTGGCACTACTTTTACCATCAATTTTTTAATTCCTACAAAATTGTAGGCTGTGCGTCATCTCATAGTAGGGTTCGTGTGTTACTCTTTCCACATCAAAGCAGAAAGAGGTGTTGTATCGAATGGATTTATTGGAAGTCAAAAATATTTCTAAAACCTATGGGGACGGCGAAGTGGCCGTACACGCTTTGAAAAGTGCGACATTCTCTGTCCCCAAAGGCGAGTTTGTTGCTGTCGTCGGAGAGTCCGGCTCTGGAAAGAGTACGCTTCTGAACATGGTTGGGGCGCTGGATACGCCCACCTCCGGCAAGGTATTTATTGACGGCAAGGACATTTTTTCCATGAAAGAACGCAATTTGACAATCTTCCGCCGCAGAAATATCGGATTTGTTTTTCAGAGCTTTAACCTGATACCGGAACTGACTGTTGAGCAGAATATCGTTTTCCCTGTATTGCTTGACTATCAGAAACCGAACAAAAAATATCTGGAAGAACTGCTTACAGTTCTTAATCTGAAAGAACGCCGCAACCATCTTCCCAGCCAGCTTTCCGGCGGCCAGCAGCAGCGTGTGGCGATCGGACGCGCACTGATCACCCGTCCGGCGCTTATTCTTGCCGACGAGCCGACAGGAAATCTTGATACACAAAACACGAGCGAAGTCATTACATTGTTGAAAGAGGCGTCCAGAAAATACGAACAGACGATTGTAATGATTACTCACAGCAGAAGTATCGCACAGACAGCCGACCGGATATTGCAGGTATCTGACGGGGTTCTGACCGATTTTGGGAGGTGCCGCGAATGAAAAGTTATCTTAGCTTAATTCCCATTTCCGCTAAAGTACATCGGCGGCAAAACCGTATGACGCTTCTCTGCATTGTTTTTGCTGTATTCATGGTAACAGCAGTGTTCAGCATGGCCGAAATGGGAATTAGAATGGAACAGTCCAGACTGGAAAGCAAACACGGCGAATTGTCCATTCAAGATATTATTGGAAGTATAATGGGGCAATCGCTCCTTAGTACTGCGGTTGTTTTGTTCCTGCTGATACTGATCGCAGGTGTCTTGATGATTTCCAGCAGTATCAACAGCAGCGTGGCACAGAGAACAAAATTTTTTGGAATGATGCGCTGTATTGGCATGAGCAGACAGCAGATCATCCGTTTTGTACGCCTGGAAGCTCTGAACTGGTGTAAAACAGCGGTTCCTATTGGCCTTGCTCTGGGGATTGTGGTTACATGGGGGCTATGTGCAGTTTTACGTTTCCTTGTGGGAGAAGAATTTTCTGATATTCCTCTATTTGGTATCAGTTTCATTGGTATTATCAGCGGTATTCTTGTAGGGATTGTTACCGTGTTAATTGCTGCGAGTTCTCCAGCTAAACGCGCCTCAAAAGTATCCCCCATTACAGCGGTGTCAGGAAATGCGGACAGTGATAAAACAATTCGCCATTCCGCAAACACACGATTTGTAAAAATAGAGACAGCTCTGGGCATCAATCACGCTGTTTCTGCAAAGAAAAATCTAATCATGATGACAGGCTCTTTTGCCCTTAGCATCATTTTGTTTTTGAGCTTTTCCGTTATGATTGACTTTGTGAATTACCTTATGCCCCAATCAGCCAGTACCTCTGATCTTGATATTTCAAGTAACGACAGCACAGGTTCTATTCCTGAAGGTTTAGTTGAAACACTTCGCGGGATGGATGGAATAAAAGAGGTTTACGGGCGTCGGAGTTTGTTTGATGTCCCCGCAGGATTAAATGGCGATACGACGTTTTCAAACACTCTCGACCTTATCTCCTATGATGATTTTGATTTAGAGTGCCTCAAAAAAGACGGTGCCTTGAAAAGAGGCAGCGACCTATCAAAAATTTATGGGAATAGCAATTATGTCCTGGCCACCTCCGATCAAAATAGCTCTTGGAAAATTGGGGACACCATTTTGGTAGGAGATGAAACTCTTGAAATTGCCGGCTTGCTAAAATATGACCCGTTCAGTGACAACGGCCTGACAAACGGAAAGATTACCCTCATTATGTCCAGCGAAACCTTCGTCCGTTTAACGGGGATCACGGACTACTCACTTGTTATGGTACAGACCACAAAAGAGGCAACAGATGAAAACGTCAGTGCCATCCAAAAAATCGTAGGCGACAGTTATGGTTTCAAGGACAAACGAGATCAGCGCACCTCCGGTACTTATATGACCTTTGTGTTTTGTGTCTATGGCTTTTTAGCGATTATTACTTTGGTTGCTGTGCTGAATATTATCAATAGCATTTCTATGAGTGTATCCGCAAGAATAAAACAATATGGAGCTATGCGAGCCGTAGGAATGGATGAATATCAGATTACAAAAATGATCGCAGCCGAAACAATCACCTATGTTTTCTGGGGATGTGCCGTCGGTTGTATTGTTGGACTGCCGTTAAGCAAACTACTGTATGACTTTCTTATTACAGAACATTTTCCTTATGCGGTTTGGAAATTACCCATTTCTTCCTTAACAGTCATACTTTTGATTGTTGTACTTGCGGCCGTGGCAGCCATCTATCCTCCGGCCAAAAGAATACGAGATATCTCTGTAACCGAGACAATCAACGAATTGTGAGGTCAGTAAAAGCATTGTAAGAAATCTTATAATTTGCCGAATAAATCGCTGTGCGTCCCAGTGCGGGCC
>USJG01000004.1 GCA_900554925.1 uncultured Lachnospiraceae bacterium | reverse complement strand
TATTGTTTAGTTTGCATAGTAATCTTGAATGCATACAGAAGGAGAGGGTATAATGATTTCTAATCAGATATTGCAAAACACAATTGAGGGGTTAAAAGCAATTGCCAGGGTAGATTTCTGTGTTATGGATACAGATGGAAAAGAGGCAGCTTCAACAGCAGCAGGGATGTCGGAATGTGGACCTGAAGCGGCAGAGTTCGCGAAATCTCCCGCAGATTCCCAGGAGATACAGGGTTGTCAGTATTTTAAGATTTATGATGAACAGCAGCTTGAATATATACTGATTGCAGCGGGAGTGGGAGAAGATGTATACATGGTAGGCAAGATGACGGCGTTTCAGATTCAGAATCTGCTGGTTGCTTATAAAGAACGCTTTGATAAGGATAATTTTGTCAAGAATCTTCTTCTGGATAACCTTCTTTTGGTAGATATTTACAGCCGTGCCAAGAAGCTTCACATTCAGACAGATGTAAAGCGTGTTGTTATGATCGTTGAGACAGATAACAGTAAGGACAGCAATATATTGGAAGCCATGAGAACTTTCTTCGGCAGTAACAGTAAGGATTTTATAACTGCGGTGGATGAAAATAACGTGATCGTAGTCAGGGATTTATCTGAGGGAGACGGGCGGAAGGAAATTGAAAAGGCTGCCAGCAGCCTGGAGTCCTTCCTTGTAAAAGAAGGAATGACAGGCGTACATATTGCATATGGTACGGTAGTTAAGGAAATTAAAGAAGTAAGCCGATCCTACAAGGAAGCAAAGATGGCCATGGACGTAGGTAAAATTTTCTTTGATGAAAGAAATATTATTGCCTACAGCGAGCTGGGAATCGGACGTTTGATTTATCAGCTTCCCATTCCTCTGTGTAAAATGTTTATTAAGGAGATTTTTGGCGGAAAGAGTCCTGATGAATTTGATGAGGAAACCCTTACCACAATCAATAAGTTCTTTGAAAACAGTCTGAATGTATCTGAGACCTCCAGACAATTGTTTATTCATAGAAATACGCTGGTTTATCGTCTGGACAAGCTGCAAAAGAGTATGGGACTGGATCTGCGTGTGTTTGAGGATGCAATTACTTTCAGGATTGCGCTTATGGTAGTGAAGTACATGAATTATATGGAAAGCCTTGAGTATTAGGACTAAGGAATAAGATACAGGTGGTGGAATATTTTGGCGAAAAGTGAATTAAAGGTAAAAAAGAGAAAAATGCAGTCGTCTGGAAATGACGAGATTATCACACTTAATAATGTGAGCAAGGCATATGCAACAGGCGCTCCGGCTTTAAATGGAATAGACCTGCATATTAAAAAAGGCGAGTTTGTATTTATTGTAGGCGACAGCGGGTCAGGCAAGTCAACCATGATCAAGCTTCTGCTTCGGGAGCTGGTGCCTACGTCAGGTGAAATTAATGTAATGGGATATGATCTGGTGCGTATCCGTCATAGAAAAATACCGAAATTCAGAAGAAATCTGGGAATTGTCTTTCAGGATTTCCGTTTGCTCAAGGATAGGAATGTATATGAAAACGTGGCTTTTGCACAGCGGATCGTTCAGGTATCCAGTAAGGATATTAAGAGAAATGTTCCAAGTATACTGGCAACCGTGGGACTGGCAGGAAAGTATAAAGCAAAGCCCAGACAGTTGTCCGGAGGAGAGCAGCAGAGAGTGGCTATTGCCAGAGCCCTTGTAAACCGTCCCAGCATTTTGCTTGCAGATGAACCTACCGGTAATCTTGACCCTAAAAACTCATGGGAGATCATGAAGCTTTTGGAGCAGATCAATGAAAACGGTACTACGGTTTTGGTAGTGACTCATAACCGTGAAATTGTCAATGCAATGCAGAAGAGGGTTGTTACAATGAAGAAAGGCGTCATTGTAAGCGACGAAGAAAAGGGTGGTTATATCGATGAGGATTAGTACATTTTTTTATACCATCAAACAGGGGTTTATTAATATTTTCAGGAACAAATGGTTTTCACTGGCATCTATTGCAACCATTGGGGCCTGCCTGTTTTTGTTTGGACTTTTTTATTCTATTCTTGCTAACTTCCAGAATATTGTAAAGACTGCGGAGGAAGGAGTTTCTGTAACCGTATTTTTTGATGAAGGGATCAGTCAGGAAAGGATAGAGGAAATTGGCGTACTGATAGATAAGCGTACCGAGGTATCCAAGAAGGTTTTTGTTTCGGCGGACGAAGCATGGGAAAGCTTTAAAGAAGAATATCTTGGAGAATATGCAGATGGTTTTACAGAAAATCCATTAGCAGATTCCGCCAATTATCAGATCTATTTAAGTGATGTCTCCCTGCAGCCTGCGCTGGTAACTTATCTGGAGGGCCTGGAGGGCATAAGGACAGTAAACAGATCGGAGATCACTGCTTCTACGCTGACAGGGATTAATGCTTTGGTAGCTTATATCTCCATAGGAATTATAGCAATTCTGTTTGCAGTATCTATATTCCTTATCAGCAATACAGTAACCATTGGCATTTCTGTCCGCAAGGAAGAAATTACAATTATGAAATATATTGGCGCTACGGACTTTTTTGTCCGTTCTCCTTTTGTGATTGAAGGTATGCTGATAGGAGTGATAGGGGCGTTGATTCCGGTAGGGATAATATATGTTCTGTATAATAAGGTTATTGAATATATTATGTTAAAATTTGCTACCCTGTCACAGTTGTTGTCTTTCCTGCCGGTAGAAGAAATTTTCGGCAAGTTGTTGCCCATATCTATTATCATGGGTGTAGGCATTGGCTTTTTGGGAAGTATTACAACAGTTAGAAAACACCTGAGAGTATAATAAAATGAAACAATGGAAAAAAGCACTTTGTGTGATGATGTGCCTTTTGATGGTTCTGGGTGCTGTGGGCAGGTATGAAACTACTGCCCATGCCAGTGAACTGACAAATGAAAGCATAAGGCAGAAGGAAGAGGAGATCAGCAGAGCTAAGGAAGAAAAGAAAGCGCTGCAGAGCGGCCTTACTAATGTACAGGAATTGAAGAAAGAACTGGAAGCCTCCAAAGAGAATCTGACAAATTATGTAACAGAGCTGGATGCGCAGCTTGTAGATATACAGGCAAAGATCAATGAACTGAAAACATTGATATTGGAAAAAGAAGAAGAAATCTCTGAGAAAGCTGAAGAGCTGGAGGAAGCTCTCATGGTGCAGCAGCAGCAGTATGAAGCCATGAAATCCCGGATTAAATTTATGTATGAAAAGGGAGATATGCTGTATCTGGAGCTTGTTTTCGAGGCAGGCAGCTTTGGAGATATGCTGAATAAGGCTGAATATATAGAAATGCTTTCAGCTTATGACCGCAATATGCTGGATGAATATGTGGCTTATGCAGAGTATGTAGCTCTCTGCAAGGAGGGTCTGGAAGAAGAGAAATCTGTTTTGGACGAGGCAAAGGCCGCAGTAGAAGAGGAAGAAAGTGCTTTAAATGACCTGATAGCAACGAAGGAGCAGGAAGTTTACAGTTTATCTTCAGATATTAAGAGCAAGGAAGCCGCCATTCTGGAGTATGAAGCAGAAATTGCAGCGCAAGATGATACAATTAAAGCGTTGGAAGCTGCTGTTGCAGAAGAAAAAAAGAAGCTGGCGGCTGAGCAGGGGCGCAAGTATGACGGTGGTATTTTTACATGGCCGGCCCCTTCTTATACAAGAATTTCTGATGATTACGGTTATCGTATGCATCCCATTCTGGGAGTTGAGCAGTTCCATAATGGAGTGGACATGGCAGCTCCGGGAGGAAGCCCGATTCTGGCAGCTTATGACGGTACGGTAGTAGCTGCCGCTTACAGCAGCAGTATGGGCAATTACATTATGATAGATCATGGTGATGGCTTATATACGATTTATATGCATGCCTCCGCTCTCTATGTTTCTAAAGGAGCGGAAGTATCAAAGGGAGAGACGATTGCCGCAGTGGGAAGTACCGGACGATCAACAGGAAACCATCTGCATTTCAGCGTTCGTCTGAATGGAAATTATGTAAATCCCCACAACTATCTGGGGGCTTAGATGAGCCTGTAAATTTTCAGGTATGTGTGGAGGATGAAATGATTCACAAGCTGTATATATGAGGGGAATATTGGATTGGAATGGAGAGATTTAAGTGGACAGAGAAGAAGTTGACTGTAAGCCTCAGGCAGGGAAGGAAATAGAAGGATTTGGCGAAAGGAAGAAGTCTTCAAGGGAGTTTTATAATGGCCTTATAATGGGAGTCCTGGCTATGACGCTGCTTTTTGCAGGGGTTTATGCGGGAAAGACAGCCTATCAGAAGCTTAAGGTAAGCGATGCCAATCCGGAAATATTTGAGGATGGCGGCAGTGTAGTCAGCACAGAGGCGATTCAGAAGATAAAGACCATAGAAGCAGCCATTGACGCATCATATTATTATGATGATCAGGTGTCCGAAGAGGATCTGCGGGAGGGGATTTATAAGGGAATGGTTACCGCCTTAGGTGATCCCTACTCCGAATATTATACAAAAGAAGAACTGGAGGAAGCAGTAAACAGCAATAAGGGTATTTCTTACGGAATCGGAGCCTATATTTCATTGGATAAGCAGATGAATATGGCCATGATCAGCGGTGTTATGGATGAGTCGCCGGCACAGGAAGCGGGGCTGAAAGCAGGAGATATTATTATTGAAGTAGATGGCGAGTCTACACAGGGCTTAAGTCTGACCCAGGTGGTGAATCTTGTAAAGGGCAGAGAGGGGACTACAGTTCATTTAACAATTTACAGAGAGGGCGAAAGTGATTATCTGAAACTGGATGCGGTCAGAGGCAAATTGATCGAATCTGCCACGGTGGACAGCGGTATGCTTGAGGGAACAGACAACATTGGATATGTGCGTATCAGGGAATTTGACGGTGTGACAGTGGATCAATATACGGAGGCTATGGCAGTGTTAAAGGAACAGGGAATGGAGGCCCTGGTTCTCGATCTGAGAAACAACCCTGGTGGGGATGTGAATGCGGTAGTTGAGATTGCCAGAAAGATACTTCCGGCAGGTATGATCGTATATACAGAGGATAAAAACGGTGATCGTAAAGAATATACCTGTGATGGAGAGGCAGAGTTTGATCTGCCGCTGGCAGTGCTTGTAAATGAATATTCTGCAAGCGCTTCGGAAATTCTCTCCGGTGCGATTCAGGATTATCATAAAGGTACACTGGTGGGAACCACTACCTATGGAAAGGGTATTGTCCAGCAGATACAGAGGCTGGAGGATGGCACAGCCCTTAAACTTACCATCAGCGCCTACTATACTCCTTCAGGAAGGAATATCCATGGAGTAGGCATTAAGCCGGATGTGGAGCTGGAACTTGACTATGAAGCCTATGAAAACGAAGGCATAGATAATCAGCTGGAAAAAGCAATAGAAATACTGGAAGAAAAGATAAATTAAAAAGATTAATAAGAAAAGTGTAGAAGTGAAATTTACTTCTATACTTTTTTTATTTTTGTGGTATACTATACAGGAGAAAAGAGAACATACTTTCGAAAATGCACCACGATGTGAAATATCAACTGAGAGGATTTTAAATGGATAAGTTCATTTTGCATTCAGAATATCAGCCCACCGGTGATCAGCCCCAGGCAATCAAAGACCTGGTGGATGGATTTAAGAAAGGGAACCAGTTTCAGACTCTGCTTGGAGTAACCGGATCCGGCAAGACGTTTACCATGGCAAATGTGATTGCGGCATTAAATAAGCCTACCCTTGTCATTGCCCACAATAAGACGTTGGCAGGGCAGCTTTATGGAGAATTTAAGGAGTTCTTTCCAGAGAATGCAGTAGAATATTTTGTTTCCTATTATGATTATTATCAGCCGGAGGCTTATGTACCTTCATCAGACACCTATATTGCCAAGGATTCTTCAATAAATGACGAGATTGATAAGCTGAGATTGTCAGCCACAGCGTCTTTGTCCGAAAGGAGGGATGTGGTAGTGGTAGCCAGCGTATCCTGTATTTATGGACTGGGAAGCCCTGACGATTATCAGGAAATGATCGTATCTCTCCGTCCCGGAATGGTCAAGGACAGGGATCAGGTGATCAGAGAGCTGATCGATATCCAGTATGACCGGAATGATATGGATTTGGACAGAGGCTGTTTCCGTGTAAGAGGTGACGTGGTGGAGGTATACCCGGCCCAGGGCGGAGATTATCTTATCAGAATTGAATTTTTTGGAGATGAAATTGACAGGATAGCAGAGACTGATCCCTTAACTGGCCAGGTTCACGCTACCTTAGAGCATATAGCAATTTTTCCGGCTTCTCATTATGTTGTGCCTCAGGAGAAGATTAATAAAGCATGTAAGGATATTGAGGAAGAATTGGAGGAAAGGGTCCGTTACTTTAAGAGTGAGGATAAGCTGCTTGAAGCACAGAGAATTTCTGAGAGAACTAATTTTGATATTGAAATGCTTAAAGAAACAGGATTTTGTTCAGGCATTGAAAACTATTCCAGGCATCTTGCGGGTATGCCGGCCGGAGCCATGCCTCATACCTTAATGGACTATTTTGGAGATGATTATCTGATTATTATTGATGAATCCCACATGACGATTCCCCAGATAGGAGCTATGTACACCGGGGACCGCTCCCGTAAGACCACATTGGTGGATTATGGCTTCCGGCTTCCGTCGGCACTGGATAACCGTCCCCTGTGTTTTGAAGAATTTGAGCAGCACATTGATCAGATGATGTTCGTATCCGCAACGCCGGCTGCTTATGAGCAGGATCATGAGCTTCTTCGGACAGAGCAGATCATCCGTCCTACAGGACTTCTTGATCCGGAAATATCAGTACGCCCGGTGGAGGGTCAGATTGATGATCTTGTTTCTGAAATAAACAAAGAGACAGAAAAGCATAATAAGGTTTTAGTTACCACTCTTACCAAACGGATGGCGGAAGATCTTACGGATTATATGAATGATGTGGGGATAAGGGTAAAGTATCTCCATTCGGATATAGATACCTTAGAGAGGGCGGAGATCATCAGGGATATGCGTCTGGATGTTTTTGATGTGCTGGTAGGAATCAATCTGTTAAGAGAAGGATTGGATATTCCGGAGATTTCACTGGTGGCGATTCTGGATGCGGACAAGGAGGGTTTTCTTCGTTCTGAAACTTCCCTGATCCAGACTATTGGACGGGCTGCCAGAAATGCGGAAGGCCATGTGATCATGTACGCGGACAATATGACGGATTCCATGCAGGCAGCCATAAATGAAACAAACAGACGGCGCGGTATTCAGCAGAAATATAATGAGGAGCACGGTATTACGCCCCAGACCATCAAGAAAGCAGTCCGTGATCTGATCAGTATTTCCAGGGTGATTGCTAAGGAAGAGCTTCAGTTTGAAAAGGATCCTGAATCTATGAGCCGTAAAGAATTGGAGAAGCTGACCAGCCAGATTGAAAAGCAGATGAAAAAGGCAGCGGCAGATCTGAACTTTGAGGCGGCGGCAGAGCTGCGTGATAAGATGGTGGAATTAAAAATCAAATTAAAAGAACTGGATGATGAGGAAAAAAAGAAGTAAGGCTTTGCGGAAGTGATACTTACAAATTATGATACGAAAGGTATGGTTTATTGGAATGAAATTATCAGATCAACATGTAGAAATACCAAGAATGCGGCCCAGAGAATATATTAAAATTCGCGGTGCCAATGAGCATAATTTAAAAAATTTAAATGTGGATATTCCCAGAAATGAACTGGTAGTACTTACGGGCTTATCAGGTTCAGGGAAGTCTTCACTGGCTTTTGATACCATATACGCGGAAGGACAGAGAAGATATATGGAATCTCTTTCTTCCTATGCAAGGCAGTTCCTTGGACAGATGGAAAAGCCCAATGTAGAGAAGATCGAAGGCCTGTCTCCGGCAATTTCAATTGACCAGAAATCTACCAACAGAAATCCCCGTTCCACTGTGGGGACTGTCACAGAAATTTATGACTATTTTCGTCTCTTATATGCCAGAATCGGTATTCCTCACTGCCCTAAGTGTGGGAAGGAAATCAAAAAGCAGAGTGTAGACCAGATGGTAGATCAGATTATGGAGCTGCCGGAAGGCACCAGGATACAGCTTCTTGCGCCGGTTGTCCGTGGCAGAAAGGGTGAGCATGTCAAGGTATTTGACCGGGCCAAGAGAAGCGGATATGTACGTGTGCGTGTAGACGGCAGCCTTTATGAACTGACAGAAGAAATTAAGCTGGATAAAAATATCAAGCATAATATAGAAATTGTTGTTGACAGACTTGTAGTAAAAGAAGGGATTGAGAGAAGACTTACGGATTCAGTGGAAAGTGTGCTGGCGCTGGCGGAAGGATTACTTATGGTGGATGTGATCGATGGTGAGGTCATTAATTTCAGCCAGAGCTTTTCCTGTCCGGATTGCGGTATCAGCATCAGCGAGATCGAACCCAGAAGCTTCTCTTTTAACAATCCTTTTGGCGCCTGCCCGGTATGCTTCGGGCTTGGATACAAGATGGAGTTTGATCCTGAACTTATGATTCCCGACAGGACTCTTGGCATTAATGAGGGTGCAATTCAGGTAATGGGATGGCAGTCCTCCAAAGATCCGGGAAGCTTTACAAATGCAGTGCTTCAGGCACTTTCCAAAGAGTATCAGTTCAGTCTTGACACACCTGTAGAGGATTTGCCGGAGGATGTTTTCCATATGCTGATCTATGGAACGGGCGGAAAAGAAGTGAAGGTTCATTATAAAGGGCAGAGAGGAGAAGGTGTTTATCCTGTTGCTTTTGAAGGCCTGATAAAAAATATGGAACGAAAATACAGGGAAACAGGTTCAGATATAATCAAGCAGGAATATGAAACCTTTATGCGCATCACACCCTGTAAGGAGTGTGATGGTATGAGGCTGAAAAGAGAATCTCTGGCAGTTACCGTATGCGACAGGAATATTTATGAGATCACTTCCATGTCTATCAGAGATTTATATGCTTTTCTAAAAGAAATGAAGCTTAGCGCCCAGCAGCAGCTGATCGGTAAGCAGGTGCTGAAGGAAATCAATGCAAGGGTAGGCTTCCTGATAGATGTGGGGCTGGAATATCTGTCCCTTTCCAGAGCAACAGGTACTCTGTCCGGCGGCGAGGCCCAGCGAATCCGCCTGGCCACTCAGATTGGTTCCGGACTGGTAGGCGTATGTTATATTTTAGATGAGCCAAGCATAGGACTCCACCAGAAGGATAATGATAAACTGCTTAATACTTTGAAAAATCTTCGTGATCTGGGAAATACACTGATTGTAGTAGAGCATGATGAAGATACTATGCTGGAAGCTGATTATATTGTGGATATTGGTCCCGGCGCCGGTTCTCACGGGGGACAGGTAGTAGCACAGGGCAGTGCCCAGGAAATCATGGAAGTGAGGGAATCCATTACCGGCCAGTACTTAAGCGGAAGGATTCAGGTTCCGGTACCGGAGGCGCGCCGAAAACCCAAAGGATGGCTCACTGTAACAGGAGCACAGGAAAATAACCTGAAAAATATAACCGTAGATATTCCTCTGGGTGTACTCACCTGCGTCACCGGCGTTTCCGGTTCGGGAAAGAGCTCTCTGGTAAATGAAATTCTGTATAAGAGACTTGCCAGAGACTTGAATCGGGCAAGGACTATTCCGGGCAAGCATAAGAGTATTGCAGGCATTAAAAAACTGGATAAAGTAATTGATATTGACCAGTCGCCTATTGGACGTACCCCGCGTTCAAACCCGGCGACCTATACAGGTGTCTTTGATATGATCAGGGATTTGTTTGCGGGAACACCTGACGCAAAAGCAAGAGGCTACAAAAAGGGACGTTTCAGCTTTAATGTCAAGGGCGGACGCTGTGAAGCCTGCGGCGGAGACGGTATCATTAAAATAGAAATGCATTTCCTGCCCGATGTGTATGTGCCCTGTGAGGTCTGCGGAGGGAAACGTTATAACAGGGAAACTCTTGAAGTAAAGTACAAAGGAAAGAACATTTATGATGTTTTGGACATGACAGTGGAGGAGGCGGTGCCCTTCTTTGAAAATCTTCCTTCCATCCGCAGAAAAATAGAAACCTTAAATGATGTGGGCCTTTCCTATGTAAAGCTGGGGCAGCCCTCCACCACTCTATCCGGAGGCGAGGCGCAGAGAATCAAGCTTGCCACGGAGCTGAGCAAACGAAGCACGGGCAATACCATTTATATTTTGGATGAACCTACCACCGGCCTTCATTTTGCAGATGTGCATAAGCTGGTAGAAATTCTGCACAGACTGGCGGATGGCGGAAATACAGTGGTAGTCATTGAGCATAATCTGGATGTAATTAAAACAGCAGACTATATTATTGATATGGGACCGGATGGCGGTGACAGAGGCGGGCAGGTGGTTGCCTGCGGAACTCCGGAAGAGGTTTCCGAATGTGCTGACTCCTATACTGGACAGTATGTGAAAAAAATGTTGAAAAAATATAAAGAAAACCGGGAAAAGTACCGATAAATAATGCAAAGCATGGATGCGGCAATTAAAACGGAGGGAACCGTTTTAATAGTTGCGTCCATTTTTATTAATTTTTTGTGAAATTACTTTGAAAATACTTTTCTATGGGTTATAATATTTCTATATGCGTCTGATTATTGAAATTTTATCATAGATAACTCATAGAAAGGGGTACAGAGTAATGCAGTACACAGATATCGGAATCGACTTAGGAACCGCCAGCATATTAGTTTACATCAGAGGGAGAGGAGTAGTCCTTAAGGAGCCCTCAGTTGTAGCTTTTGATAGAGATACGAACAAAATTAAGGCCATTGGAGAAGATGCGAGGCTGATGCTGGGAAGAACACCAGGAAATATCGTGGCTGTCCGTCCCTTACGCCAGGGTGTTATTTCTGATTACAGAGTAACTGAGCAGATGATGAAATATTTTATTCAGAAGGCGATAGGGAAAAAGACCTTTAGAAAGCCCAGAATTGCAGTCTGCGTGCCCAGCGGCGTAACAGAGGTAGAAAAGAAGGCTGTTGAGGATGCAACGCTTCAGGCAGGGGCCAGGGAGGTTTCCATTATTGAGGAACCTATTGCAGCGGCTATCGGTGCCGGAATTGATATTTCCAAGCCCTGCGGCAATATGATCGTGGATATTGGCGGAGGAACTTCTGACATTGCTGTCATTTCCTTAGGAGGAACCGTTGTCAGCGCCTCTATTAAGATAGCGGGAGATGACTTTGATGAAGCTCTTGTGAGATATATGCGTAAAAAGCATAATCTGCTGATCGGTGAAAGAACAGCGGAAGATATTAAAATAAAAATAGGCTCGGCATTTAAACGGTCCGAGGTAGATTACATGGATGTAAGAGGACGTAATCTGGTGACGGGGCTTCCCAAAACGGTAAAGGTATCTTCTGAAGAAACAGAGGAAGCACTGAAAGAAACGACGGCGCAGATCATTGAAACGATCCACAGCGTACTTGAAAAGACTCCGCCGGAGCTGGCAGCAGATATTGCGGACAGAGGAATCGTACTGACCGGAGGAGGAAGTCTTCTTCGGGGACTTGAAGATCTGATCGCTGAAAAAACCGGAATTAATACCATGACGGCCGAAGATCCCATGACTGCGGTTGCCATCGGTACAGGAAAATACGTAGAATTTCTTGCCGGTTATAAAGAAGATTTATAATACCGGTGCCTGATGCAGGTTAGATAAGCGCTCTGAAAGAGAGGTTATGATATGGTAAAAGGATTATATACCGCCTATACAGGTATGATCAATGAACAGCACAGAATGGATGTACTTACCAATAATCTGGCAAATGCAGATACCAATGGATTTAAAAAAGAAGGCGCAACCAGCCAGTCCTTTGATTCCATTCTTGCGTATAAGATTAAAGATTCATCCGAAGGATATAATCTGGCCAAGAGAATTGGCGTCAACCATCCGGGAGTTAAAATAGGAGAGGGCTACACAGATTTTTCTCAGGGCTCTTTAAGAACCACGGATAATACCTTTGATTTAGCGCTTACAGATTCGGGTTTTTTTGCGGTAGAGTTTACCAATAAGGCGGGAGAAACTTCTGTTAAATACACCAGAGACGGTGACTTTGCGCTGACCCGGGAGGGATACCTGGTTACCAGAGACGGCGACAGTGTACTTGATGACAGTGGATCTCCCATTCGAATTGACCCTCTTGCAGACGTTGAGATCAATACCAGCGGGCAGATTATCCAGAATGGAAGAGTTGCAGCAACCATTCAGGTCACTGATTTTGAAGATTACAATTATCTGGAGAGATATGGTGAAAATTATTTCCAGCCCATAGAAGGCGCGCAGGAAAAGGAAGCGGCAGCACAGGTGTACTCAGGGTATCTGGAGACCTCCAATATATCGGTTGTCACAGAAATGGTCAATATGATCACGGTTTCCCGTGCTTATGAAACAAATCAGAAGGTGATTACCACCTATGACAGCACATTGGATATTGCAGCAAATCAACTTGGCAGGATTTAAGGAGGCAGTAATTTATGGTTAGAAGCTTATGGACCGCAGCAACAGGTATGAATGCCCAGCAGACAAATGTAGATACCATTGCAAACAATTTAGCCAACGTAAATACAGTGGGATATAAAAGCCAGGCAGCACAGTTTAAATCTCTGCTTTATCAGACATTGCAGACAAAAACCACGACGGCCAACGGAGAGGATAAACCTACCAGTTCTCAGGTGGGTCTGGGCGTAAGAAACTCCTCCATAAATTCTATTTTCAGGCAGGGAAGTCTGCTGTCCTCCGAAAGCGATACCTCTTTTGCTATTGAGGGCGATGGTTTTTTTGCGGTTCGGGGCAGTGATGGGAATACATATTATACACGCAACGGTGATTTTACCTGGGCAACCAATGGCAATAACGGTTTAATTCTGACTGATCAGGATGGACAGCCGGTTTTAAGCTCTACAGGAAGAACTATCACTTTGAATGCAAATTATGTGGCAAGCAGAGTTACGATCACAGGTGATGGAACGATCTGTTATCCTGACGCCAACAATAATCCTCAGTCCATGGGAATGTCCATCGGCCTGTATCAGTTTAATAATCCCGGAGGCCTTGAAAGGAAGGGAAGTACTTTATGGGCAGCAACAGAGGCCAGCGGTACGGTTTTGAATGAAGCAACCAACAGAAACGTAAGCAAAAGCAAGGTGGTTCAGGGGTATCTGGAAGGATCTAATGTTCAGGTAGCGGATGAAATGGTTAATCTGATCGTGGCACAGCGTGCCTACGAAATGAACTCAAAGGCAATCACTACAACTGACGAAATGATGCAGACAGCAAACAACCTGAAACGTTAGTAGAAGAAAGCAGGGATTTATATGGATTTTAGTGGAATTTCCTCTTTGCAGACAGATTATTTAAAGAATCAAAGCGCTGCCGAGACCAAGTTAAAAGAAACCATCAACAGTACAGATTATTCGCAGGCTACAGATGATGAGCTTTTAAGTGCCTGTAAACAGTTTGAGGCTTATTTTCTGGAACAGGTTTTTAAAGAAATGCAGAAGACAGTAGATTGCGTAAAAGCTGATGACAGCAGTGATCCTAACAGTAATCTGGTAGATTATTTTCAGGATAATGCTATTCAGGAACTGGCATCTACTTCCACGGAGCTTCAGGGCCTGGGCCTTGCGCAGATGCTGTATGAACAGATGAAACGAAATTATAATCTGTAAATTAAGATCAGATTAAATATAAGGCTGCTGAATGGAAACGGGTTACCGTTTTATTTGGCAGCTTTTTTCTGGAGCAGGGAAATGGCAGGAGGAGTTTTTCTTGGAAACAGTTACAGGTTATGTGGATCATGTTATTTATCAGAACAGAGAAAATGGGTATGGGGTAGTGTCACTGGTGTGTGAAGGAGAAGAATTGATATGTGTGGGGACCTTCCGATCGGTAGAGGCTGGCGAGAGGCTGGAACTGAAGGGAAATTATGTGGAGCACCCGGTTTACGGTTATCAGTTCAAGGTAGAAAGCTGCCAGGTAGTGGCACCTGATGATGCGGCTTCTATGGAACGTTACCTGGCATCGGGGGCGATTAAGGGAATCGGTGAAGCGCTGGCGGCCAGAATTGTAAAAAAATTCAAAAGCGATACCTTCAGGATTATAGAAGAAGAACCGGAAAGGCTTTCTGAAATCAAGGGGATCAGTGAACGGAAAGCAAGAGAAATCGCATCTCAAATGATCGAAAAGAAAGATATGAGGGAAGCCTTTGTGTTCTTGCAGAAATATGGGATTTCCAATACCCTGGCTGTAAAAATATACAACAGGTATGGAATGGAACTGTATGGAATTATGAAGGAAAATCCCTACAGACTGGCGGAAGACATAGAAGGCGTCGGATTCAGGATTGCAGATGAGATCGCTGCAAAAACAGGGATACATGCGGATTCGGATTACCGGATACGAAGCGGTATTTTATATACCTTACTGCAGGCGTCAGCAGAAGGCCATACTTATCTTCCGGCAGAGGTATTGAAGGAAAGATGCGCCTGCCTTTTGGGGGTGGAAAAAGATACGGTTGCACCTTTGCTTGCCAATCTGGCCATGGACAAAAAGCTGGTAATCAAGCTGAAAGGAGAACAGCAGCGGGTTTATGCAGCCTCCTACTATTATGCGGAGCTTAGCTGCGCAAGAATGCTCCATGATCTGAATTTGTCCATGGGGGAGGAATTTCTACCGGTGCAGGAGGAAAAGGTGCGGGTATTGCTGCGCTCTCTGGAAGAGGAACAGGGGATAGTGCTTGATGAACTGCAAAGGCAGGCAGTTTTGCAGAGCGTTAGATCAGGGCTTATGATCTTGTCGGGAGGGCCCGGAACAGGAAAGACCACAACAATTAATACGATTATCCGTTACTTTGAAAAAGAAGGAATGGATATTCTTCTGGCAGCGCCAACCGGAAGAGCAGCAAAAAGGATGACAGAAGCCACGGGCTATGAGGCCAGAACGATTCACAGACTTCTGGAAATTAATGGAGCCATGGAGGAAGAAGGGCGCGTGCAGTTTGAGCGAAACGCTGAAAATCCTTTAGAAGCAGATGTGGTTATCATTGATGAAATGTCAATGGTAGACATTCATTTGTTTAAAGCTCTTTTAGAAGCTGTCAGTGTAGGAACGAGACTGATCATGGTGGGAGATGTAGATCAGCTACCCAGTGTGGGACCGGGACAGGTTTTGCAGGACCTGATAGACAGCAAAGCCTTTCCGGTGGTCATTTTAAAGAAAATCTTCAGGCAGGCCGTAGAAAGCGATATTGTGGTTAATGCACATAAAATTAACCGCGGGGAAAGCATTGAACTGGACAATAAGAGCAGGGATTTCTTTTTTCTGGAAAGAGGAGATGTAAATGTGATCTATAAGCATATGATACAGCTGATCCGGGAAAAACTTCCCCCCTATGTGGAAGCGTCCTCTTACGATATCCAGGTGCTTACACCCATGCGGAAGGGAAACCTTGGTGCGGTTACGTTAAATACTATCCTTCAGCAGTACTTAAATCCGCCTTCCCCACAAAAAAAGGAGCATACATCGGGAGAACGCCTTTTCAGAGAGGGGGATAAAGTGATGCAGATTAAAAATAATTATCAGATCCCCTGGGAAATAGTGAGCAGGTATGGCATACCTATAGATAAGGGGATGGGAATTTTTAACGGAGATATGGGTATCGTGCGGGAAATCAGTGATACAGCTCAGGTGCTTACCGTTGAATTTGATGAGCACAGAAGAGTAGAGTATCCTTTTTCCGGACTGGATGAAATTGAGCTTGCCTATGCAGTGACCATACATAAATCCCAGGGAAGCGAATACCCGGCTGTGATCCTTCCGATTTTAACCGGGCCCAGAATGCTTTTTAACAGAAATTTGCTGTATACCGCAGTGACTCGCGCCAGAAAGTGCGTTACCATTTTAGGAAGCAGGCAGACCATACAGGAAATGATAAGAAATGAAAGGCAGAACAGACGTTATACCAGTTTGTGCGACAGAATTATGGAAATTATGGAAACGGAGATGGAATGGAGTTAAAAATCAGACTATTGGATTTGATATATCCCAGAAGATGCCCGGTGTGTGATGAAATTACAGATCAGGCAGGACAATTTCTGTGCAGAAAATGCCATGAGAAAATTATATACATTAGAGAACCTTATTGCATGAAGTGCGGCAAACAGCTTAGCAAGGATGAACAGGAATATTGCAGTGACTGCCTGAAAAAGAAGCATGATTTCATACAGGGGACTGCACTGTATGATTACGGGAGTATGGCGGATTCGGTATTTCGATTTAAATATGCCGGGAGGATGGAATATGCCAGATTTTACGGAAGAGAGCTGTATAAGGAAAAGGCACATTGGCTGTCCATGATACGTCCGGATGCGCTGGTGCCGGTGCCTGTTCACCCTGCAAGAAAGAGACAGAGAGGATATAACCAGGCGGAGCTGATAGCAAGGGAATTGTCCAGATGCTCAGGCATCCCTTTAAATACACAGTTGATACGCAGAACAAAGCGCACCAGGCCCCTTAAAAGCCTGAGTTATTTGGAAAGGCAAAATAATTTGAAAAAGGCTTTTAAAATGTGGAAAAATGATGTAAAATTAAGTACGATTGTTATTATAGATGATATATATACTACGGGCAGTACGATTGATGCAATGGCACAGGTTTTACAGGCAGCAGGCATCAGAAGAATTTACTTTATGACATTGACAATTGGCAGGGGGATTTAAAGGTTTAGGCAAACACAGGAGGTATGGTTATGAATGTACGTAATTGCAGAAAGTGCGGCAGAATATTTAACTATGTTATGGGGCCCATTATCTGTCCCAGATGCAGAGACGAGCAGGAAGCCAAATTCCAGGAAGTAAAGGAATATGTACAGGATCACCACGGAGCTGATATATCTGAGGTTTCAAGAGAATGCAATGTCGAGCCCTCACAGATCCGCCAGTGGATCAGAGAGGAAAGACTTCAGTTCGCTGATGATTCGCCTATCAGAATTGCCTGCGAAGGATGCGGAACTATGATTCGCTCAGGCCGTTACTGCGAAAAGTGCAAGATGGAGATAGCAAATGGATTTAAACATGCCATAGGACAGGATAAACCCAGGGAGCCGGAAAAGAAGCCGCTTCCACGCAGAAGCGAACGGGATAAAATGCGTTATCTTTAATTTACGCCGGCAGCGGGCCGGAGAAAGATATATGCATGGAAAGAAAAAGGTTTTAGAAAAATATGATTAATGAAGAGAAGGTCATCCTTATGACCAGACTGGCTTCCTACGAAGCGAATGAAGGTAAAAGAGATATTTCGATCATCAATTATTTTAAAGGTGATTATATCGGATTTCAGGTTTTGAAGTCAGTGATTGCTGCTACAATTTCCTTTTTTGCATTGTTTGGAGTTTACATTTTTTATAATTTTGAAGAACTGATGCAGGATATTTATAATATGGATCTGCTGGGGTTTGGAAAAAGCGTTGTAATACTTTATTTATGTGCAGTGGGAGCATATGGAGTTATCTCCTATGTTGTATCTGCAAGTAAATACAGCAAGGCAAAAAAGAACTTAAAGAATTATTACAGTAATCTTAAAAAATTAGCAAGCATGTATGATAAATAATGAGGAAGACCATATGACAACCTTACTTGTTGCAAAACAGTATATTAAAAATTTTATCAGTAAATATGAAGTATATTTAAAGCCGCTTTCGAAAATGATCCTGGCTTTAATATCACTTATGATGATCAATGGAAAGATAGGCTATATGCATAGGCTGGATAATATTTCGCTGGTGCTTATTATTGCCCTTATGTGTTCCTTTATGCCGGCCAATTTCATTGTTTTTGTGGCAGCGGCATTTATAGTGCTTCATCTGTATGCGTTATCTTTGGAATGTGCGGCAATTGCCCTGGTGATCTTTATGGTAATGTTTTTACTTTACTTTAGATTTTCGCCCAGGGATACATTGGTGATTTTATTAACCCCCATTTGCTTTGTGCTTAAGATACCTTATGTGATGCCGCTTGCCATGGGGCTATTAGGCGGACCGGCATCTGCGATTTCCGTGGGATGCGGCGTTATGGTAAGTTATCTGATCAGTTATGTGGCAGATAATGCTACAGCGCTTTCCGGTATGGATACGGAGGATATAGCAACCAAATTCAGATTCAGATTCATCATCGATGGACTCATTGATAATAAAGGTATGATCCTTACCATAGCAGCATTTGCTGTTACCATCATACTTGTCTATATGCTTAAGCGTCTGACAGTGGATCATGCGTGGACGATCGCGATTATTGCAGGGGCAATAGCGGATGTGATGATTTTGCTGGTGGGAGATTTAATATTTGACACGAATGTGTCCATTGTAAGCATTATTGTAGGAACAGTATTTTCTGTGCTGATCGCAAAGGTGGTTGAATTTTTTGCCTTTCATGTGGATTACAGCCGGGTGGAAAAAGTCCAGTTTGAGGACGATGAATACTATTATTATGTAAAGGCAGTACCCAAAATTACGGTTGCCACACCATCTAAGACTGTAAAAAAAATCAATACCCCTAAAAAGAAATATACTGGCGGCCAGATGCGGAAATAAATTGTAGTTAGTATAATGAATATTTTAGTAACGAGGAATAGCTGAATGTTACGTGGATTAAAACTTATTGAATCATACCTGTCGCGTGTGTCGGGTGTCAGATGGGCAGATATTGTTGAGATTGTTATCATATCCTTTCTGATATACCATATACTGGTATGGATTAAAAATACAAAAGCATGGTCTTTGCTGAAAGGGATTCTTGTAATTGCAGTGTTTGTTCTGCTGGCAGCGTATTTTGAGATGAATACCATTTTATGGATCGTCAATAATATGTTCAGCGTTGCAGTAACGGCTATTGTGGTAATTTTGCAGCCTGAGCTCAGAAAGGCTGTGGAAGAGCTGGGGAGGAAAAATATTATAAGTGCGCTTTTCCCCTTTGAGGTAAGCAAAGGTCTGGGTGAGGGCAGATTTTCGGATAAGACAATTAATGAAATAACAAAGGCTTGTGTAGAGATGGGCAAGGTAAAAACCGGTGCCCTTATTGTTGTAGAACAAAACCAGCGTCTTTCGGAATATGAAAGAACTGGTATTGATGTGGATGGCATCGTTACCAGCCAGCTGCTTATTAATATTTTTGAACACAATACACCGCTTCATGATGGTGCCGTAATTATCAAGGGAAACAGAATCACATCTGCAACCTGTTACCTGCCGCTTTCAGATAACATGCAGCTTAGCAAAGAGCTGGGAACCCGGCACAGGGCAGGGGTTGGAATTTCCGAAGTGACAGATTCCCTTACCATTATTGTCTCAGAAGAAACAGGTAAGATCAGCGTAGCTTATGAGGGAAAACTGGAGAGAAACCTGAGTGGCGATACCCTTAAAGAAAAATTAAGATTAATACAGAATAAACCGGAGGAGGAAAGCCGGAAGAGAATTCTGTGGAAGGGACGGTCAAAAGGTGAAAAATAAACTGACACATAACATAGGATTGAAGCTTGCCTCTGTCTTTTTTGCAGTGGTGCTTTGGATGGTGGTTACAAGTATTAACAACCCAACTCAGAGCAATGCTCATTATGATATACCGGTAACGCTTTTAAATACAGAATTGATAACGGACTCCGGACAGGTATATGAAGTGCTGGATGGTACTGATGTGATCAGTAAAGTAACCATAAGGGCGCCGCGCTCTGTCCTCAATGAAATAAAGGATGAAAATATCATTGCAACAGCAGATGTCAGTGAACTTAGCAGTCTTGATACGATTTCCATTAAGCTTTCGGTTAATAATGTTTCCGGCAGAGATATAAGCAGCATTACCGGAAGTATTGATACCATAAAGCTGAAAATTGAAAATAAGAGGAGCAAGGCACTGGCTCTGAAAGCCAGTACATCCGGTCAGGTGCAGGATGGATATCTGGTAGGAGATATTACACCTGATCAGAACCTGGTAAGAATATCAGGACCTCAATCGGTAATTGATCAGATAGTAAAAGCATCAGTAGATGTTAATGTAACGGGAATGACCAGCGATATAGTTACCAATGCAGATATTGTGTTTTATGACGCTGATAATAATGTTGTAGAAGACACGAGCAACGTTACCCAGAATATTAAATCCGTGGGAGTTAAAGTCAGTATTTGGCAGATCAGTGAAGTTCCGGTGATCTATAATGTCAGCGGCGAGGCGGCATCAGGCTATCAGGCAACGGGAGAAATTGAAGGTAATGGAGAAACGATTAAAATAGCAGGAAAATCCAGTACCATCAGAAATGTGACATCTATTGAAATTCCGGAGGAAGCACTGGATATTACAGATCAGACAGGGGATTATACTGCACAGATCGATATCCGCCAGTATCTGCCGGAGGGAGTGTTCCTTGCAAACTCAGAGGATGCGTTAAGGACAGTTACTGTTTATATAGCACCAGAGGTGTCCAAGAAACTGGAGATCAGAGGAGAAAGGGTCAGGATAACCAATCTTCCGGAAGGATATGATGCCAGCATTTCAGGCCTGGAGGAGAGCTTCATAATAGAAGCAATCGGTCTTTCGAAAGACGTGGCAGAACTGCAGGCAAGCAGTATCTCTGGCACGGTAGATATAGAAAAATGGATGAAGAGCCAGGGTATGGATGAGCCTGTTCCGGGTTATTATACAGTGGAAGTTGATTTTGGACTTTCAAATAATGTGGTTTTGCTGGAGCCGGTTACGGTAACCTTGCATATTTCAAAACTGGAGGAATAGTAATATGAGCAGACTATTTGGTACAGATGGTGTCAGAGGCGTGGCCAATGATGAGTTGACTCCATTGCTTGCCATGCAGTTGGGGCAGGCAGGAGCGTATGTGCTTACAAAAGAAAATATGCATAAGCCTACGATAATGGTAGGATGCGATACCAGAATTTCAGGTGATATGCTTGCCAATGCGCTTATGGCTGGTATCTGCTCTGTGGGCGCCAACGCTGTTTATGTAGGTGTGATTCCTACGCCCGCAGTAGCTTACCTTACCAGGAAGTATAAAGTGGATGCAGGCGTTGTTATCTCAGCATCCCACAACCCGGTAGAGTTTAACGGTATCAAATTCTTTGACGGAAACGGATATAAGTTACCGGATGCTTTGGAGGATGAAATAGAAGAAATTATTAAAAGCGGCATGAATGGCATTAAGTTTCCCATTGGTGCTAATGTAGGAAAGATCAAATATCGTACAGATGCAAGAGAAGAATATATTAATCATTCCATTCAGTCTGTAAATGTGGATCTTACGGGAATTAAAATCGTAGTGGACTGTGCAGAGGGCGCTTCCTATTACACTTCCGTGGAGGCTTTTAAAGAATTGGGCGCTAATATTGTTGCAATTCACAATATGCCCGATGGAACCAATATTAACGCTAACTGCGGTTCAACACATATGGAAGAGTTAAAGGCAAGAGTTGTCTATGAAAAGGCAAATGTAGGACTTGCATTTGACGGAGATGCCGACAGGCTTCTGGCAGTAGACGAGCTTGGCAATGTTGTGGACGGAGACCAGATCATGGCCATAGTAGGAAATCATATGAAGGCCAGGGGCGAATTGGTAAATGATACGATCGTGGCAACTGTCATGAGCAATCTGGGATTCTTCCTGATGGGAGAGAAAAACGGTATTCATATAGAACAGACCAAAGTAGGAGACCGGTATGTCCTTGAAAGGATGAAGGAGATTGGGGCCAGTCTTGGAGGAGAGCAGTCCGGCCACATAATTTTTCTGAAGGAAAATACCACCGGAGATGGTCTGTTAAGCGCATTGCATTTGCTAAAGGTAATGGTGGAAACCGAAAAGCCTTTATCGGAGCTTTCTACTGTTATGGAAGTACTTCCTCAGGCCCTTGTAAATGCCAAGGTTCCTAATCACAAAAAGGAAAGATACATGGAGTATCCTGAAATTGCAGACGCGATTCAGAAGCTTACAGATAAATTTGCCGGTGAAGGAAGGGTTCTGATCCGTCCCTCCGGTACGGAGCCACTGGTGCGTGTCATGATAGAGGGAAAGGATCAGAAGATGATAGAGGATGACGCCAGAAATCTGGCTGAACTGATTCAGAATATTATGCTGTAGACAACTAATGCTTGAGAAAGACAGGGAAAGATGTTATAGTATAGTAAGATGTCATTGACGGGAAATCAGGCAGAAAATGAATTGGAGGGAATGTATAAAATGGTAAGCCAAAAGGTGGTTATTAAGAACCCAACAGGACTTCACTTAAGGCCGGCCGGCATCCTGTGCAAGGAAGCGATGCAGTTTAAGTCATTGATAACTTTTACATTTAGAGAGAATACTGCGAATGCCAAAAGTGTGTTGAGCGTTTTGGGTGCCTGCGTTAAATGCGGTGATGAAATTGAATTTATCTGTGAGGGAGAAGATGAGGTTGAAGCTCTTCAAACTCTGGTAAAAGCTATTGAAAACGGTTTAGGTGAATAAAAGATTAAATGAAAAATTAGCCGGTCCTATTTCTATCTGGGCCGGCTTTTTGGTCAATAAGCCAGTGCCAAAATATACTGGCGTTTATTGGGAAAGGAGAAAACAAAAAGATGCTGAATTATAAACGTTATAAGAAAAATCCCGTTGTTGATTATCCTGAGAGACAATGGCCTGATAAGGAAATCGAAAAAGCACCCATCTGGTGCAGCGTAGACTTGCGGGATGGAAATCAGGCGCTTATCGATCCTATGGTGGTCAGTGAAAAGATTGAAATGTTCCAGTACCTGATCAAGCTGGGATTTAAGGAAATTGAAATTGGCTTTCCGGCAGCCAGCCAGATAGAATATGATTTTCTGCGCCAGTTAATAGAAAGAAAAATGATTCCCGACGACGTGCGCATCCAGGTACTTACCCAGTGTCGTGAGGAGCTGATCGACCGTACCTTTGCGTCCATAGAAGGCTGTAAGGAAGCAATCGTACATATTTACAATTCTACATCTACACTGCAAAGGGATGTAGTGTTTGGTATGACCAGAGAGCAGATTATTGATATTGCTGTAAAAGGTACCATGATGGTAAAAGAGAGGGCTGCTAAATTTCCAGGCAAGATCATTCTGGAATATTCTCCGGAGAGCTTTACAGGAACAGAGTTGGATTTCGCCCTTGAAATCTGTACGGCAGTTCAGGAAGCCTGGGGGCCTACCAGGGAAAACCCCATGATTATTAATCTGCCTTCTACAGTGGAGATGAATACACCCAATGTGTACGCAGATCAGATTGAATGGATGAACCGACATTTTAAAAACAGAGATACCATTATTTTAAGCATACATCCTCATAATGACAGAGGAACCGGTGTCGCTTCCGCGGAACTTGCCCTGCTGGCAGGAGCAGACAGAGTGGAGGGCACCTTATTTGGAAATGGGGAGAGAACTGGAAATGTAGACGTGCTTAATGTCGCCTACAATATGTTCTCCCAGGGCATTAACCCGGAACTGAATATTGAAAAAGTAAATGAGATTATTGAGATTTACGAAAGATGCTGTAAAATTCCCATTCATCCAAGACATCCATATGCAGGCAAGCTGGTGTTTACAGCCTTTTCCGGTTCTCATCAGGATGCAATCAATAAGGGCGTCAAGGCTATGAGGGAACGGAATAACAAGTACTGGGAGGTTCCCTATCTTCCTATTGACCCTTCCGACATCGGCAGAGAGTATGAACCCATCGTCCGTATTAATTCCCAGTCGGGGAAGGGCGGCGTAGCATTTATTATGGATACATACTTTGGCTTCAAGCTTCCCAAGGGAATGCACAGAGAATTTGCGGATGTTATTCAGATGATTTCTGAAAAGCAGGGTGAAGTTTCTCCGGATCAGATCATGGAAGCTTTCCGCCAGGAATACCTGGAAAAGAAGGAGCCTGTTCATTTCCGCAAGCTGCGTGTAGATGATTTAAGCGATGAAATAAAATCAGAGTTTGATACCAGAGTAACTGTAGTTTATACCGATGCAGGAATAGAAAAGCGTTTTGAGGCTGTGGGGAATGGTCCTATCGATGCAATTCAGAGAGGACTGCAGCAGGAATTGGATAGAAAGATCAAGATACTGGATTATGAAGAACATGCACTGCAGAGCGGTTCCAATTCTCAGGCAGCAGCCTATATACATTTGCTGGATGCGGACAGCGGAAGGGTAACCTATGGTGTGGGGGTAAGCTCTAACATTACAAGAGCTTCTGCCCGTGCAATCTTCTCAGCAGTTAACAGGCTTGGTTTAGGTGAAAAACAGAGTAAAAGAAATTAAGGCATTGAGATATTAAAACAGCCCTCCGGAGATTTCCGGAGGGCTAAAATATTACTTTTAAATTTAATTAGCTTCAATGGTTTTATTATCTACTGTAAAGGTATCGCCATCTTCCAAAATACAAACCATAGTTTTGCCGGTGTTTAATTTGATTTCGTTTCCGTCATCATCATAATATCTGGTAGCGCCATAGTCTGAAGTCTTTTCCCAGGTTACATGAATGCCCTTTCCATTGGTAAAGAACCAACCGTCGCGTGTGGTATCATGGCATTGGAATGCAAGGTAACCCTTCTGGTCTCTGACCTCAAAATAAGTATTCTGAATCAGAATGTTCTTAAATGCAAGCTGCTGGTTGTTTGCCAGGTCAATATGGGGTCCGTCACTGTCGCCGGATAAGTGCTGGTATCTGTCATACAGCCCGGTTTCCTCATTGTATATGAAGTAGCAGTTGGTAACAGGATAAGCGGGAGATAAATCAACCTTTTCGGCTGTGATCGCATCAGAATACTGATCCAGCGTATTGGGGTTAGAATCAGAAGCAAACATATAATGCTGTTCATCTGCATACCCGTCTCTGTATTCCAGAGGATAATCATAATAATCAATGGCATCCTTAATTCTGTCGCCGGAAGCAAATGCGTTGTCAGTAGAATTTTTAGCGCTCTCCCTGTAAGTTGCATTGCCATAATTGATGCAGTTGATATTCTGCGTATCGGTCCGGCCGATAATATCATCTATGTAGAAAGGACCGCCGTAATGAATATAGAAAGCATCCCATTCAAATGCCCAATATACATAGTAGTCACGACAGCTTCTTATGTTGCCCAGTTTTTCAAAATCTTCCCAATCTTCAAAAATGCCCATCAATCGGGTCATGCTGCCTTCTACGTTGCATTCATAAAGAACAGATGCCTCTGAAATACCATATTGGCTTGCTGTCTTGGAGTTGGGGATCATTACAGCAATGGGACGGGTTTTCGCAATATCTTCCTCTACCCATTCGTTAGTGATCCGGCTTCTTACCATACCCTCTGCCGGCGGGGTATCCAGATCTTCTGTTTCCTCAGGCTGTTCCTCATTCTCTTCCTGTGATTGGGTCTGAGACTCCACGATAGGTTCAACAATAGGTTGTGTTGTTTCTTCAGCGTCTTTTCCACAACCAGACAATAAAAGAGATGAAGATAAAGCTACAAGAAAAAGAACTTGTAATCTTTTCATCATATATCCTCGCTTTCATTCATAAAAATGGTGATTAATAATAAAACCACACGATAAATATTATAACATATAAGAAAACCATCGTCACTAGTAAATAATGTAAAATGTTATACAAAAATATTAAGAAATTATTACGGAAAGTGTAAGTATTGCTATCTTATACTTGTCTAAAAAGGATTTAGAGGTTACAATAATAATCGGATGATATTAAAGTCATGAAAGGAAACCTTTTAAATGAAAAAGATAATTGTAACAGGATGCAATGGTCAGCTGGGGCGTGCTGTTAATCTGGAGCTTAAGAGTCATACTGATATTGAATTTGTGAATACGGATGTGGCAGAACTGGATATTACTAATATTGACAAGGTTATGGAGCTTGTAAGGCAGGTAAAGCCCTATGCGATCATCAACTGTGCTGCCCACACAGGTGTGGATGCCTGTGAGGATGAGTGGGACAAGGCCTACCGCATTAATGCCATTGGCCCCAGGAACTTAAGTATTGCGGCAACCGAAACAGGCGCAAAGATGGTACATGTTTCCACGGACTATATATTTGATGGCAGATCAAATAAGCCTTATACTGAGTTTGATAAGCCAAATCCCCAGGGGGCATATGGAACTACCAAACTTGCCGGGGAAAATATGGTAAAAGATTTTGCCAGTAAATATTTTATATTGAGAACGGCATGGTTATACGGAGATGGGAAAAATTTTGTCAGAACAATGCTCCGCCTTTCTGAGAGCAACGATAAAGTCAGGGTAGTAGGCGATCAGGTTGGAAGTCCTACCAGCGCAAAGGAGCTGGCAGCGGCAATTGCTCATCTTCTTTTTACTGAGAATTACGGAGTCTTTCATGCTACCTGTGAGGGAAGCTGTTCCTGGGCAGAGTTTGCAGAAGAAATTTTCCGTCAGGCAGGCAAAAAGACAGTGGTTGAGACAGTTACCACCGAGGAATATGGAGCCAAAGCTCCCAGACCGGCTTATTCTATATTGGAAAATTATATGTTAAAGCTGACTACGGATTTTATGTTTGCAGACTGGCAAAAGGCTTTAACCACTTACATGAGGGAAATTGTTTAAGCTTGAAGGACATGGTTATATACAATGGATTTTATGACAGAATTACTTCATAATCAGATTTTTATTTCAGCGGTGCTGGGATGGTTTGTTGCACAGGTGCTTAAGACGCTGATTCATTTGATCCTTACCAAAAACTTTGTGGCAGAGAGAATGGTTGGGAGCGGTGGAATGCCAAGTTCCCATTCCGCAACGGTATGCGCCCTTGCTACAGCGGCGGGGATCAAATATGGCGGCGGAAGCTTTGAATTTGCCATGGCTGTAATGATGGCGATTATCGTTATGTATGACGCCATGGGTGTCCGAAGAGAAACAGGCAAGCAGGGACAGGTTTTAAATGAAATGTTGGAAATATTCACCAATATGGGAAAGCAGATCAGTCCGGAGGCAAAGCTGAAGGAATTTGTAGGTCATACACCGCTGCAGGTTTTGATGGGGGCTATACTCGGCGTTATCATTGCAGTAATCGTAAACGCCGTATTATAAATATAGTTTAGCATCCCTGAAGATAGAACAAAATAAATAAGACAAATTGTAAAGGAGACAGTTATGCAGAACATAGCTTTAATTACCGGTATCACAGGGCAGGATGGTTCCTACCTGGCAGAATTTTTGCTGGAGAAGGGTTACGAAGTACATGGCCTGATCCGCAGACACAGTATCAGCAACACATCACGTATTGACCACATTATCAACTCTGGTTACAACAAAGTAAAATTTTTCCTGCATTTTGCAGATACTACGGATTCCAGCAATCTGATGCGTCTGATTTCAGAAATCCGTCCTACGGAGGTATATAATCTGGCAGCCCAGTCTCATGTAGGCGTATCTTTTGAAGTGCCGGAATATACAGCAGAAGCTACAGGTGTGAGCACCTTAAAGCTTCTTGAGGCAATTCGTGTAAATGGCGGCAACTGCAAATATTATCAGGCCTCCACCTCTGAGCTTTTTGGAGGGCTTCCCGAGACAGCGCCCCAGAGTGAGGCAACTCCTTTTTATCCCAAGAGCCCTTACGGTGCGGCAAAGCTGTATTCCTACTGGATCACGGTAAACTACAGGGAATCTTACAATATGTTTGCGTGCAACGGCATTTTATTTAATCATGAATCGCCCAGACGCGGTGAAAATTTTGTAACAAGAAAGATCACTCTGGCAATAGCAAATATCATTGCAGGCAAGCAGGAGAAGCTTTCTTTAGGAAATATGGATGCCAAGCGTGACTGGGGATTTGCTGGCGATTATGTGGAAGGAATGTGGATGATGCTTCAGCAGGACAGGCCTGGTGATTACGTACTTGCAACCAATGAGACACATACGGTAAGAGAATTTGTAGATGCGGCCTTTAAAGAGCTTGGCATCACTGTTAAATGGGAAGGCACCGGGGTAAATGAAAAGGGCTATGACGCAAAGACAGGGAAGCTTTTAGTTGATGTCAATCCTGAATTTTACCGTCCCGCAGAGGTTGAATTTCTCTGGGGTGATCCCACCAAGGCAGAGCAGATGCTGGGGTGGAAGAGAAAGGTAAGCTTTGAAGGACTGGTAGCCATGATGATGGATAACGATCTGAAAGAAATTGCAGGAGTCAGCTGTGGCGAATACAGGGAAAGCCAAAAAAATAAATAATCGTATGTTTTTAGATTAAGAGGATAATTAAATGCTCTCTTGTTTACTCATCTGGCTGTATATGCTGTTTACCTGCTATGTGACAGGCTTTGCCTGCCTTAAAGTTATTTCGGGTAAAGAAGCATTTCAGTTTAGAAAAGAAACCAGTTACCTGTATGCAGGTATTGGAGTGGTGACGGTTTATTCCCAGCTTTTCAGTATATTCTGGAAGGTTGGGCTTATGGCAAACATACTGCTGCTTTTTATCTGCGGCGTGTGTGTTCTGGTTTACAGAAAAGATATATGGGACAATTTACGTACCTTCAGACTTACTGTTACTCCGGCAAAGGCTGCGGTTATCATAGTGCTGCTTTTGGTATTTGCCTACGGTGCTTCCACAGGTATTATACATTACGATACCGGGCTTTATCACGCACAGAGCATTCGCTGGATCGAGGAATACGGAGTGGTTCCCGGCCTTGGAAATCTTCACAGCAGACTTGCCTATAACAGCGCGTCGTTCTGCCTTTCGGCACTTTACAGTATGTCCTTTCTGGGAGGACAATCTTATCATTGCTGCGCGGGATTTCTGGCATTTTTGCTGGCGCTTGTCTGTACGGAGGCCATTACGGGGAATCGGCCCCAAAAACCGCTTCTGTCAGATTTTGCAAGAATAATCAGTGTTTATTATCTGCTAATGATATTTGATGAGATGGTCTCGCCGGCCTCCGACTATTTTATGGTGCTTCTGGTGTTTTATATTGTGATCAGATGGCTGGAGCTCATAGAGAGAAAAGAAGGCTCATATCTGCCTTATGCGTTGCTTTGTGTGCTATGTGTGGTGGTGCTGACAGTAAAATTGTCCGGGGCGCTTATCCTGCTGCTTGTTTTTAAGCCGGCAGTTATGATGATCAGAGAAAAGAAAATAAAAAAAATCGGAAAATTTTTGGGACTGGGTATTTTGACAGTGGCGCCCTTTTTGGCGCGCAATGTAATACTGTCCGGCTGGCTCATATACCCTTTTACATTCCTTGATCTGTTTTCTTTTGATTTTAAAATCCCCAAGGGGATGGCAGATTATGACGCAAAGGAAATACAGGTGTGGGGGAGAGGCTTTCGTGATGTGGAGAGATATGATGACTCCCTTATGGACTGGCTTCCCCAATGGATCAACAGCCTGGATGGCAGCAACAAGGTATTTTTGATTTTGGCTTTAAGCGGCGCAGTGCTTCTTGTTATGCTGGCAATCTATGGATTATTCAAAAAGAAAAGAGATATGGCAGATTTTCTCCATATAGCAGGAACCATAAATGTCTGCTTTTTATTCTGGCTGTCAAGCGCGCCTCTTATCCGGTATGGCTGCGTATTTTTGTGGTTATCGCCGACTCTTGTCTGGGGATACATTTATTTGAAGATCAGTCCTCACCTGGATCGATTTAAGATTTATTTTATTTTGCTTACTTTGTTTGGCGTATATAAACTGGCTGTTTTTGGCATGGAGGTGGGCAGAAGCGCTACGACGCAATATCTTATAAAGCAAAAAGATTATGAAAATTATGAGACAATTGCTTATGAGCTTCATGGTTATACCTTCTATTATCCTAAGGAGGGAGACAGGACGGGCTACCGGGATTTTCCGGCGGCGCCAGTTAAAGCAGAAGATATTTTCAGGGGGGAAACGATCAAAGAAGGATTTAAAGACGTCATTCACCAATAAATTTGCAGGTGAGACAGAAAGGAATAAACAATGGAAAAAACAGATAAGATTTATGTGGCCGGCCACAGAGGACTGGTAGGAAGCGCCATCGTAAGAAATCTAAAGGAGAAGGGATACACCAACATTATTGGAAGAACCCACAGGGAACTGGATCTTACAGACCAGGCTATGGTGCGGGACTTTTTTGAGAAGGAAAAGCCGGATATAGTTGTGCTGGCAGCAGCCAAGGTGGGAGGTATTAACGCAAATAATACTACTCCTGCTGATTTTGCTTATGAAAATCTTCAGATTCAGTGTAATGTCATAGACTGTTGTCATAAGTATCAGGTTAAGAAGCTGCTCTTTTTGGGAAGTACTTGCATTTATCCCAAGATGGCGCCACAGCCTATTCCGGAGGAGGCACTGCTTACAGGCCCCTTAGAAGAAACTAATGAGGCTTATGCAATCGCCAAGATTGCAGGACTTGAGATGTGTAAGTTCTATAAGAGACAGTATGGGGACAATTTTATCAGTTGTATGCCTACTAATCTATATGGACCTCATGATAATTATGATTTGCAGGGTTCCCATGTAATGCCTGCAATGATCCGTAAATTCCACGAGGCAAAAGTAAATGGCGCGCCTTCTGTGGAACTCTGGGGAACGGGGACACCCTTACGGGAGTTCCTTTATGTGGACGATATGGCAGATGCCTGTGTTTTCCTGCTTGAAAATTATGACGGGGAACAGCACGTTAACATTGGTACAGGAAAGGAAGTGACTATTAAAGAGCTGGCTGAAACTGTCAGGAAGGTAGTAGGATTTGAGGGCGAAATTGTCTGGAATAAGGATATGCCCGATGGGACGCCAAGGAAACTTACCAACGTAGATAAACTCCATGGCCTTGGATGGAAGCATAAGGTAGAATTAGAAGAAGGCGTAGAGCTTGCTTATCAATGGTTTAAGGATAATGTGGAAAGCGCCAGAATGTAACAGGAAATTTAAATAATATGAGAGGCGGAGAAGAAAGGAAAGAGCTTATGAAAAAGAAAATTGCGTTTTGTTTGATTATGAGTTGTTTAGCTGCAGCTTTGTGGGGGTGCAACACAAAGGATATTGTACAGACTATCACAAAGGATACGAAAGCAGAAGAGGAGAACGAAGCTGAGGTAACAGATGAGGAATCTGCAGCTTTGGAGGATGAGTCTGAGGAAAAGAATCAGCCTTCTGAAAATCCGGTATTAGGGGACGAAGGTATCGAAGACTACGAAGGCTTTACTTATTTGTATTGCGAAGAGATCAGAACGGATTCTGAGAAAAGCGAAGAAACAGGAAAAATGGAAAGCAAAAAGCTTTCTGTCTTTGTACCTGAAAGTGATTACGTAAGTGTCAGCAGCGGACGCGTCAGAAGTGATAAACTTGGTGTTACTCTTGAAATAGAGCTGGAACCATATATCAGATATGATGAAGATGATTATCTGATCAGTGAAAATCTGGAGTATCTTCTTGAATCAGAGTATGATCCTTATTATGTAAATGATTATAAGGATCTGGTGGTCAGCGAAGTGGAGGAGATTGACAAAAATACAGCTTATGCCACCGCAGAATATTGCAGATACGATAAGTATGATGACAGTTATAATGTCATTTTTGCAACTTACCTTTTAAAAATTCTGGACAATGATGCCACAGTTCTTGTAGAGATAGAAGTTGGTTCAGAAGAGATTACAGGAAAAACCCCGGAGCTTATTGAAGAGTTAGAAGCATTTTATCAGATTGACATTGACTGGGATAAAGAGAGAGCTGAAGCAAAGCTGGAGAATTATCTTGCAAGCGGAGGAGATAACACAGTCTCAACCGGATATGTCATTTTTGAGCTTCCGGAAGGATGGAAGGAAGATACCAGCGAAAGTGATTATGAAACGTATGTATATGCACCTGACGGAAATGCGGAAGCTGCGGAATGCTTTGTAAGTGTTTATCGGGAATACCTGGGGTACGACGCTTTTGGAGGTGGCAATGTAGATGACTATCAGGATGAAATAATTGCCATGGTAGAAGAAAGTATGCAGGAAGAGGATGTAAATGCTGTTGTCAGCTATTATGGAAAAACCTGCCTGGGGTCTGCCGTTAAGGTAGAAGCAGTCATTACCGAGGATGGTGAAACAGCAGATGCGCATATATATTGGATCTTTGATGATAGCTATGGATATGTGGTAACAGCCCTGCAGACTGCGAATGCCTCGGAGGATGCCTTTGCGGTAGCTGAGGATATGCTTGAAAATGGACAGACCCGCTGATTATTTAATTTCAATAATACGACTTTAATAGAGTTGATATTCTACAATAATGCTGGCTTCTACCTGGATTTCGCCGGGCATGATGCCGGCAGTATCAGCAAGTTCCTTCACAGCTCTCTCATCTGTACTGATGGAAGAGCTGTATTTGTTGGCAAGTGCATTATCCGTATACCGGGCTTCGGAATAGCCGCTGGTTTCCTGAATGCTGATAACAGAGCCTACATTGCTTCCAGCAGCCTCTGCCAGAGCCTGCGCTTTTTGATAAGCAGCTTCCACAGCCTTAGTCAGAGCCTGTTGATAGCTCTCATCATATTTGCTTGCCTGATAGGTTATGGACCTGATGGTATTAATACCGGTAGATACGGATTGGGCAAGAATATTATCCAGTCCGTCTATGGGCAGATCAGAAACTGTCAGGGTAGTAACGGACTCATAACCGGTAATTCTGGCGGTATTGTTACTGTAATTGTATATAGGGTTCATGTAATAATCTGAAGTCTGAATAGAGGTCTCTGGGATAGCTAAGCTTTTTAAAAGCTCAATTACCTGGCTTACGGCTTCTGCGTTTTGCTGCTGGCAGTCAGCAGCTTCTTTAGCTTCCGTGCGGACAGAGTAGACAACCTCTGCAATGTCGGGAGTTACAGTAATCTTTTCGCTGCTGTTTACGATGATGGAATTTGTTTCATAAACAGAAGAAGCAGATGCAGAATCTGCGCTGGCCAGAGGGGCGGCTGCGTCGCGGCCGCAGCCGATTAAGCTAAGAGACATGATACCTATTGTTAATAACACATTGAGTTTTTCCATAAAAATATCCTCCTTTATGTAATTTGCTGCCTGCAATGAGGTGTTGACTAAGATACGAAGGAGGATAAGAAATTTATGGGAAACAGAAAATATTTTTTGTTTATTCTTTCCAATGCAATCTGTGAAGCTCACCTTCTAACTGCATCTGTGAAAAATTCTGCTGTCGCAGTGCTTCATAGAGCACGATGGCAACAGAATTGGAAAGATTTAAGGAACGGATTTCAGGAAACATGGGGATACGGATGCAGGTTTTTTCATACTCCACCAGAATTTCCTCAGGTATTCCAGCACTTTCTTTTCCAAACATAATAAAATCATCCGGGCCGAAAGAAACCTCCGTATAAACCTGTTTGGCCTTAGTGGTAGCCATCCAGATTTTTGCGCTTGGATGCAGGGACTTAAACTCGTCAAAATTCATATATCTTGTCACATTTAAATGTTCCCAGTAATCCATTCCGGCACGCTTTATCTCTTTTTCTGTAAGCCTAAATCCCAGCGGCTCAATAAGGTGCAAGTCAGTTCCGGTAGCTACGCAGGTTCTTCCGATATTTCCTGTATTAGCCGGTATCTCCGGCTGATGTAAAATAATATGCATGATCAAATCTCCTTAAATTTCTGTGTCTATTCTTCAGTCCCATCATCTGCCACCGGCAGGGAGAATATAAACTCCGACCCGACACCTTCCGTACTGATCACATTGATATGCTCCCCATGAGCATGAATAATTTCTTTGGTAATAGAAAGGCCAAGTCCGGTTCCCTTTTTATCTTTTCCTCTGGACAGATCGGACTTATAAAACCGATCCCAGATCAGCTTCAGATCGTCTTTGGGAATGCCAATTCCGCTGTCCTTCACAGAGACAAAGACCTTGTTGTGCTTTTCGGTAGTTTCTATTTTGATTATGGAATCGGAATGACTGAATTTGATAGCATTGTCCAGAAGGTTATAAAGCACCTGTTGGATTTTGCCTACATCCGCATTGACAAAAAGTTCATCGCCGGTCAGTATCAGTTCGATGGCAATGGTTCTGCTTTTGCAGGTACCTTCGAAGGAGGCGGCAGTGTTGCGGATGATTTTATTAATATCAAAAATGCTTTTATCTAACAAAATGCCCTTTGTATTCAGATTGTTTAAGGTAAGCAGACTGTTTGTAAGTTTCGTCAGACGTTCCGTTTCGTTTAAAACAATAGTCAGATATTTTTCATACATCTCGGGCGGTATGGTGCCGTCCAGCATGGCCTCCAGGTACCCCTTGATAGAAGTGAGAGGGGAACGGAAGTCATGGGAAACGTTGGCTACAAACTTTTTCTGGTCATCTTCAGAGCGGGCAATTTCACTTGCCATATAAGAGAGGGTTGCCCCCAGATAACCGATCTCGTCCTCGCTGTCTATCTGAAATTCATAGTGCATATTTCCGGAAGCATACTGCTCCGTAGCCTCGGTGATCCTGCGCAGGGGAAGGTATACCATCTCCGTAAAAAAAATCAGAATGATCATGGAAAGCAGAAACAGAATAATAAGCATCAGGTAGGATATATTTAAAAGGCTGTTGCAGGATGCTGTGATATTGCTCATGGGATAATGAATTACCACATATCCCCTTACCGTGTAATCAGAGGTAATGGGGGCAAAGACGCTTAACTGTTCCATGGAGAAGCTGTTAAAAAAGTATCCGATGGTATAATAGGAGCCTGCTGCAATGGTAGGATCAAAGCCTGTAATTACCGTTTCATTTTCCACATCAACAGGAGCCTGGGAATCAAGGATCATACGCCCGGAGGGGTTAATGATCCACAGATTGGCAGAAAGATAGGTATCCAGTGCATCCAGCTGCTTTTTTACGGTATCCAGTGAAGTTTCGTTATTGTAAAGATCTGAAGCATAGGTATTGGCGATCAGGGTGGCTTCCCGGTAAAGGGCGTCTGCTTTTTCACGGGTTAAGTGTTCCATGGTCATGCTGTTTACAAAAGTAGCAACTACCACAAAACCAAAAAAACCGAAGATAAAGTAGGCCAGCAGGAATTTAAGATAAAGGGTTTTTCTCATTGCCTCACCTCAAATTTATAGCCGATCCCCCAGATGGTGGCAATCCGCCAGCCGGCATGATCATTTATCTTTTCGCGCAGACGCTTAATATGTACGTCGACGGTCCTGGTGTCCCCAATGTATTCGTATCCCCAAATCTGGTCAAGAAGCTGTTCTCTGGTAAAAACATGATTAGGTGAGGAGGCAAGGAAGTATAAAAGCTCCAGCTCCTTAGGAGGCATTTCCACAGTCCTGCCCATGTAGATTACGGAGTAATTCGTCTGATTGATGATAAGATCAGGATATTCTACGCATTTGACATCGGAGGCTTCCGGTGTGGCAGAGGCAGGCTTATATCTTCGGAGCACAGCTTTTACGCGGGCAACCAACTCTTTGGAATCAAAGGGTTTTTCCATATAATCGTCAGCACCCAGCTCAAGTCCCAGCACCTTGTCAAATATTTCACCCTTGGCAGAAAGCATGATAATAGGAGTGGAGGATTTTGCACGGATTTCCCGGCAGACCTGATAGCCGTCAATACCGGGCAGCATCAGATCGAGTAAAATCAGGTTAGGCGCAAAGGAGTCTGCCAAAAGCAGGGCGCTTTCCCCATCACCTGCGATCATGGTTTCAAAGCACTCCTTTGTAAGATACAGAGAAATCAGCTCCGCAATATTCGCGTCGTCATCTACAATTAATATTTTTTGTTTATTTACCATAAGAGCCTCCCTTTCTGTTTCATAAATTATGTGGGTCATTCTTTAAAAGTGACAATAGTGACACCTGCGTCACCTTCACCATATTCGCCGAGTCTGTAGGATTTTACGTATTTCACTCGTTTTAAATAGTTCCAAACAGCGCTTCTTAAGGCGCCTGTTCCTTTTCCGTGGACGACCCTGACAGTGGAAAGATGTGCCAGATAGGCATCGTCCAAATATTTATCCAGTTCTGCAAGAGCTTCATCCACAGTACGTCCAAGCAGATTGATTTCAGGTGAAATACTGAAGGACTTTGACATTTTTATTTTACTGGCATGGCTCTTTTTCAGAGAAGAGGTATTGGAAGTATTTTCCTCCGGAAGCAGCACCAGGTCATTTACATTTGTCTGAGACCGCATAATACCGCATTGCACAAAAAGATTTCCTTTATGATCAGGAAGTGTGCTGACAGTTCCCTTAAGCTCCATGGATAAAATTTTTACACTGTCGCCGATCTTTAGTTGTTCAGGCTTTACACCTCCTGATTTTTTCCCCTCTTTGGATTTCAGAGCCAGCTTATCATTCTTCCTGCTGATTTCACCGCGAAGCCGCTCTCTGGTCTTTTCCAGGTCCTTTAAGGAAGCGCCGGGGCCGGCTTTCTGGTAAATACGAATGGTTTCGTCAGCCACATCTTTGGCTTCCTGCAGAATTTCCCGTGCCTTTTCGTTGGCTTCCCTTAAGATACGTTCTTTTGCATTGTCTATTTTTTCGTTTTTGGCCTGTAATTTTTCTTTTAGAGATTTGATCTCCTCTTTATAAGAAGCAATCTCCAAACGCTCTTTTTCAATGGTTACCCGGCTTTCCTCCAGATCGGTCAGCAAATCCTCAAAGCTCTTATCCTCCGCGGAAATCTGAGTTCTGGCAGCATCAATGATATAATCCGGCAGACCCAGCTTTGAGGAAATGGCAAAGGCATTGCTTTTACCGGGAATACCGATAAGCAGCCGATAAGTGGGAGCCAGAGTTTCTACATTAAATTCACAGCAGGCATTTTCCGCAAAGTCAGTGGAAAGGGCATATACCTTCAGCTCGCTGTAATGAGTAGTGGCCATTGTGCGGATCCCTCTGGTGTGAAGATGATCCAAAATGGCGATAGCCAGTGCGGCGCCTTCCGTAGGGTCGGTGCCGGCGCCCAGTTCGTCAAACAGGCATAAGGAGTTTTCATCGGCATTTTTCAATATGGAAACAATGCTGGTCATGTGGGAGGAAAAGGTGCTGAGGCTTTGCTCAATACTCTGTTCATCACCAATATCTGCAAATACTTCCGTAAAAATGGAAAGCTCAGACCGATCCAATGCCGGAATGTGAAGCCCGGACTGCCCCATCAGTGTAAAGAGTCCTACTGTTTTCAGGGAAACGGTTTTGCCTCCGGTGTTGGGGCCCGTAACGATAAGAAGGTCAAAATCCCTGCCTAAATGAATATCTATGGGAATTACCTTTTTAGGTGGAAGCAGGGGATGGCGTCCTTTTCGGATATTGATATAATGTTCTGTGTTAAATAAAGGCTTTGTGGCGTTTTCATCCATGGCAAGCAATGCCTTGGCAAACACAAAATCAAGGACGGTCATAATTCGCTGATTTTCCGCAATTTCCTCAGTATGCTCTGAGACATTGGCGCTTAAGGAGGCAAGAACAGCTTCTATTTCTTCTTTTTCCTTCAGGGAAAGCTCTTTTAACTGGTTATTGAGATTTACAATGGCTGCCGGTTCAATAAAAAAGGTAGAACCGGTGGAGGACTGGTCATGGACCATGCCGGGCACCTGACTTTTGTATTCTGCCTTTACCGGGATACAGTATCTGTTATCTCTCATGGTAATGACAGCATCCTGCAAATAACTCCGATAAGCTCCGTTCACCATGCTGGCCAGTTGAGAGCGGATTTTTTCGCCTGTGATAGCCATAGAACGTCTCACATGTTTTAAGCCCAAACTGGCATCGTCTGCAATTTCTTCTTCGGATAAAATGCAGCGGTTGATTTCGCCTGCAAGAGTACTGAGAGGCTCAAGGCCACGAAAATAGCCGGTTAAGGAATTTTCTTTTTCCTCATCTCTTTGGCCCCGGCTATAGGCTCTGATCCGGTTTACATTATCCAGAAGTCCTGCAATCTTAAGAAGCTCAGAGGCAGACAGAGTACTTCCCACTTCCAGACTTTTAAGAGCCATGGAAACATCCCGGTTTCCGCCAAAGGAAGTGGAGCCTTTGGTTAAGAGCATGGACAGGGCATCGGCTGTTTCCTGCTGGGCCAGATTGATTGATTCTAAATCCGTCATGGGAGTAAGCTCCCGGCACATGGCGCGCCCGGGCTCGGAAGAAGCCTTCTGGGCTAATAAGTTAATGATTTTGGTATATTCTAAAGTGTGTAATACTTTCTGATTCATAAACAACCTCGATAAATAATTGCAAAACTGTTAGATTAGTATAACACATTTTAAGTCCCAGCACTAGCATTTTAAATGACCTGCGGTTGCATTCCATAGCCAGGTTTGCTAAAATAAATTTCAGATTCCAGGGAAAACAGCGGATGAAGGTGGAGGATTTAAGTGACAGCATTTGTAGATAAGCATAGAAAACAGATATTTTACCTGATATTGGCAGCGGCATTTGTGACGATCTTTGCCTATAATTTTTTGACCCCTTATCTGTCTGATGATTATTTTTATGCCTGCGAGGTCAGGCAGGCAAATTCCCTTTGGGATTTGGTCAGACAACAGTATGGAGAATATCTGTCCAACAGCGGAAGAGTAATCGGGCAGTTTAATATAAGACTGTCCCTGGTGTTTGATAAGCAGGTATTTAATCTGGTCAACAGTCTGATGTTTCTTGGGCTGGTACTATTGATATATGGCAATATCCGCCGCAAAAAACGATATGATATTTTTGTGCTGCTGCTTATTATCACCTTCTTATGGAAATTTGCAGTTGACTTCGGACAGACGATGCTATGGATCTGCGGAGCCTGCAATTACCTGTGGGGAAGCGTACTGATTTTAGGATTTGTTACTTTTTACAGATATTTTTTACAGCATCCGGAAAAAATAAAACACAAGGTGCTTCTGGCAGTGGGAGCCTTCTTTTTTGGTGTGGCGGCAGGCTGGTGCAATGAGAATACTTCCGGTGGAGGACTGCTTTTAATACTTATGTTTGGGCTGAATTTCTGGCAGGCGGAAAGGAAGCAGGGAAGAAAAGGAGTCAGCGCCTTTATGATTACCGGCGTGGCAGGTATGTGCTGCGGACTTTTGGGGATGGTGTCTGCTCCCGGCGTCAGAAACAGAAGCGCTACTATGTCAGAAGATGCGTATACCGGTATAGTAGGACTGCTTTCAAGGATTTATAAAATTACCATTAATATAAAGGAACTGTTTTTTACGGTGATCGTGATCACCACTATCGTGCTGGTATTTCTGGTACTGCAAAAGAAGCTTTGCGGTTTCAAACAACTGCGCGCCAATGAAACAATTATTTTTCTGGTGGCGGCAGCAGCTACATGTTATGCTCTTGCACTGGCACCTACCCCTATGAACAGGGCTTATTTTGGCGCAGGCATTTTTCTGTTTATCGCATGCATCCAGGGGATTGTGGATGTGGCAGAGCAGGAGTTTTTGATAAAAGCCGCAAAATACAGTCTGGTCAGTATCTTATGCGTATGGCTGTTTTTTACTTATCTGGATAATCTGGTCAATCTGGCACGAATTTACAGAGAAGAAAACGAAAGGATCGAACTGATCCTTGAGGAAAAGGAAGACCCTGACGCAGATGGTATTGTAGTAGTTCCCAAGTTCAGGGAAGCGTTCAAAAATCCATACAGCGCTGCCCATGATTCTGATATGGAGGATCAGTGGGATTACTGGATCAATCTGTTTTATGAGACTTATTATGATGTGGGAAATATTACCGCAATTCCCAGGGAAGAGTGGAATGAACTGTACGGAGAAGATTAAGAAAAACAGGGAGCTGGCAGTCTATGGAATGGAAAGGTTTAAGTGACAGTCCCTGCAATCTGTGTCCCAGAGAATGTCTGGCAGAACGAAAAAACGGAAAATGCGGTTACTGCCTTACGGATGATAAGATTTACCTTGCGAGGGCAGCTCTTCATATGTGGGAAGAGCCCTGCATATCCGGCAAGAAAGGCTCTGGGGCAGTGTTTTTTTCGGGATGTAATTTAAGGTGTGTATATTGTCAGAATTATGAGATTGCGGCAGGCAGAAAGGGAAAACAGGTTTCTGTAAAGCGGCTTGCGGATATATTTCTTGAATTACAGGACAAAGGCGCCGCAAACATTAATCTGGTGACACCCGACCACTATGTGCTGCAGGCGGCGGAGGCAGTATTACGGGCAAGAAAAGAAGGACTTAAAGTGCCTGTTGTCTATAACGGAAGCGGTTATGAGAAGAGAGAAGTGATTCAAAATCTGTCGGGGATCGTTGATGTTTTTTTGACGGATTTTAAATATATGGATGCGTATCTTGCGGAGAAATACTCAAAGGCGCCGGATTATCCAGTTATTGCGGCAAAAGCGCTGGAGGAAATGGTAAAGCTTACAGGGGAGCCGGTATTTGACGAAGATGGAATGATGCAAAGAGGGGTGATTGTCCGGCACCTGCTGCTGCCGGGTCACAAGAAAAACGCAAGGGATGTGATAGGGTATCTATATGAAACCTATGGAGATAAGATATATATCAGTTTAATGAATCAGTACACTCCTTTTGAAAGGCTTAGGGAAAAGCCGGAATACCAGGGGCTGTGCAGGAGGGTTACCAAAAGGGAATATGAAGCTGTGGTGGATTATGCCATAGCTTTGGGAGTTAAAAATGCCTTTATTCAGGAGGGAGAAACTGCAAGGGAGAGTTTTATACCGGAGTTTGATGGAGAAGGAATCTGATAGGTAAATAAAAATGGAGGTATGGCATGGAAAAAGAAAAACTAAGAGAATTGATCAGTCAGATGACATTGGAAGAAAAAGCTTCCTTTTGTTCGGGCAGGGATTTTTGGCACACAGAAGCTCTTGAACGTCTTGGAATCCCGGCGACTATGGTGTCTGACGGACCTCACGGATTGAGGAAACAGGATGATAAGGCAGATCATCTGGGAGTGAATGACAGTATTAAGGCAGTCTGCTTTCCGGCAGGCTGCGGAACAGCAGCTTCTTTTAACCGGCAGTTGATCCGGGAGATGGGAAAAGTTCTCGGAAGAGAATGTCAGGCAGAGGGAGTCAGCGTTATTTTAGGACCCGCAGTAAATATTAAACGCTCTCCTTTGTGCGGACGTAATTTCGAGTACTATTCGGAAGACCCGCTGGTGGCATCTGAAATGGCAGGGGCGCTGATCGAGGGCATCCAGAGTCAGAACGTAGGAACCAGTATTAAGCACTTTCTGGCCAATAATCAGGAAACCAGAAGAATGTCCAGCAGCTCCCAGGCAGATGAGCGAACCCTGCGGGAAATTTATCTGGCGGCATTTGAGGGAGCAATTACCCGGCAAAAGCCCTGGACGGTGATGTGTTCTTATAACAGGATCAATGGCGTTTATGCCGCAGAGAATAAAGAGTATCTGACAGATGTGCTTCGCGGCGAATGGGAGTTTGACGGTTATGTGGTAAGCGACTGGGGAGCAGTCAATCATCGTGTTGCTGATCTTGAGGCAGGACTTGATCTGGAAATGCCTTCTTCTATGGGAGTCAATGATAAACTGATCCTGGAAGCAGTTAAAAAGGGTACATTAAAGGAAGAGGTCGTTGACCAGGCAGTAGAGAGGATTTTAAATATTGTTTTCCGATTTGAAGAAAACCGGGATAAAACTGCTGTTTTTGACAGGGATAAGGATCATGAGGAAGCAGGAAAAGTTGCAGAGGAAACAATAGTTCTTTTAAAGAATGAGGACAATATCCTGCCTCTCTCCGAAGATAAAAAGATTGCCTTTATAGGTGAATTTGCCCAAAATCCCCGTTACCAGGGAGGCGGCAGTTCCCATATTAACAGCCATAAGGTGATCAGTGCCCTTGATGCGGCGGCAGAAAATCCCAATGTAGTTTATGCAAGGGGATATTGCGGGTCAAAGGATGAGGTAGATGAGCAGCTGTTTGCAGAAGCCATAGAGGCTGCAAAAGAAGCAGATGCTGCGGTAATCTTTGCCGGGCTTCCGGAAAGCTTTGAATCCGAAGGCTTTGACAGAGTGCATATGTCTATGCCAAATTGTCATAATAAGCTGATCGAAGAGATTGCGAAGGTGCAGACAAATGTGGTGGTGGTACTTCATAATGGTTCTCCGGTGGAGATGCCATGGATCTCACAGGTAAAAGGTGTGCTTGAGGCTTATCTGGGCGGACAGGACGTGGGAAATGCGGAGTATAAGATACTTTTTGGGAAGGTTAATCCCAGTGCAAAGCTGCCGGAAACATTTCCCATTAAGCTGGAGGATAATCCCTCCTACTTAAACTTTCCGGGGGAGAAAGATATAGTAGAATACAGGGAAGGAATATTTGTAGGATACCGTTATTACGATAAGAAGAAAATGGAGGTTCTGTTTCCCTTTGGTCATGGTTTATCTTATACCACCTTCGATTACAGAAACTTAAAATTAAGCAGCAGCCGGATAAAAGATACGGATGAGCTTACTGTTTCTGTGGAGGTGGTCAATACCGGAAACAGAGAAGGTAAGGAAGTGATTCAGCTTTATGTGGCGGATAGTGAGAGTACTGTGATCCGTCCTGTGAAGGAACTGCGCGGTTTTGAAAAAGTGGATTTAAAGCCGGGAGAAACTAAGACGGTAACCTTCACATTGGGAAAAAGAGCATTTGCTTACTACAATACACAGATTCATGACTGGCATGTGGAAAGCGGCGACTTTACGATTATGATAGGAAGATCATCACGGGATATTGTTCTTAGTGAAAATGTGTATGTAGAGTCTACTGCAATCCTTCCGGTTTGCTTTACCATAGACTCAACACTGGGAGATGTGATGGAAAATCCCAGAGGCAGAGAAATTATGGAGAGTATAATGGCAGATCATGTGCCTGACAGCGAATCTAAGGACGGAGAAGAGACGCAAGGAGCTGTCTCTAAGGAGATGATGGAAGCCATGATGCGCTATATGCCTCTTAGAGGAATTTTAAGCTTTGGCGGCGGTACAGGGATCGGAATGGAGGAGCTGCAGAAATTATTGGATAAATTAAACGAATCACTTTAAATTGTTTTGTAAGAATAATTCTCCATTTTTTACAGATAATAACTCCATGACCGATACGGGAAGTAGTGTGAAAAATAAGCTTGATAGCTTATTTTTCACACAGCTATTTGTGCCGGAG
>USJG01000003.1 GCA_900554925.1 uncultured Lachnospiraceae bacterium | reverse complement strand
ACGCCGTACTTGCCGGATGGGATCTCCAATAATATAAAAGTTTGGGAACATGCACCACATTTTTGGCTCTGTCCGTAAGCCGCAGTATCACATCGTGATCCTGGCTGCCATCAAATCTGGGCCTGAACAGTTCCGCGCTGTCTAAAAGCTCTCTTGCAAACACACTGAAATGACAGATATAATTATTGGCCCGCAGATTGTCAATAGCGTAATCCGGTTTAAAATGCATGGTCAGCATTTTATTGATGTCCCCGCTTTTAAAAGTAGTTTCATCGCAGTATATGTAATCTGCCTGCTTTTCATTGATCACCTTTACATATTCATAAAGTACGCTGGGATGAAGAATATCGTCGTGGTCAAAAAGCCCGATATATTCCCCGGTTGCCATGGCAAGGCACTGATTGGTGTTCCCTGAAATGCCCTCGTTCTTTTTAAGCCTCCGGTATAAGATCCGCCCTGACGGTTCTGGTTTATCCAGTCTTTCCTCTTCGTCCTTCTTCTGATATTCCTTTACAACCTCCTCCACATAGGCATGGGCATTGTCAGATCCGTCTGCCAGACACAGCTCCCAGTTTTCATAAGTCTGGTTTGTCACAGACTCAATCATTTCACGAAGAAAATCCTCCGGCGTATTGTAAAGGGGCACCAGAATACTGATTTTCGGCATCTGGGGAAATTGACACTGTCTCTGTTTTCTTGCTTCCTCCGGCGTGGGAAAGCTTTTGGTTCCGTAATTCTCCATGGCCCTGCGCTCAATCTTCTTATATTTAAGCTTTGCCAGAACCCCTCTTAAATTCCCGCAGTTTTTCAGCCTGTCCTTCTGGCGGATCACAAAGTGCATTCCCCTTCGAAGGGGAGAAGACATTTTCCAGAGAGGATTGTTTTTAATCCTGTTTAATTTAAAAGTAAGATCGTCACATTTTGCTTCCAGATCAGCCACTCTTCCGGCCAGGTCCGCATTTCTTAAATGCTCCTTTTCATAGGCCGCACGATAGTCCATTTCCTGCTCCATCTTATTCTCCATTCCCATTTCCTTTTTCTTTCATTAATTTGCTTCCAATACCCAGCTGCTCCAGTTTACAAGCTTTAGCCTGGAGCATTTATCTTCTGCCAGCATGCCAAACTGATAAATTCCCGGAGGAATATCTTCTCTGCGCATTTTCGCCGCAAATCCAGTTAAATCTACATTTAACTGGTCTTTCAGATTCTTTTTAATATCCTGTCTGTATCTGTCCTCCACTGGAATCGCCCAGATCTCCTTACTATCACAGTTTCTAAGCAGAAGTTTCTTTTTATAACACGCGTTATCCGAACCAATAACAAAGGAATACCCTTGAAAATAGTAACCCATATCCTCCGGTTTTACCTTGATTTTTCCCTTTTCCGGGGATACCCCGTACTGCCATTTATAAATATCCATGGCACATTCCATTCCCACCACAAGGCACTGATCCTCACGCGCTCTTTCTATCAGTCTGCCGGCATTTTTCACTTCACACCATGGCATGTTTAAAGTTACCTGATAGCGGTAAGCAGGGGAATATTCCGATTCCAGCATATCCGTCGTAAGAAAGGGATGATAAAAAGGGTCCCAGCCATAGATTTCCTGGTGCCTTTCATAAAGAATATCCTTTTCCCTAAGGAGACGAAGCTGTTTTTCCCGTGACTCCCCATCCTTTCCCCGGCTTAGAGATTCATGGTGATAAAGTACCACATCATTTCTTACCATATTGTAATATCCCTGCTCATAGATGGTATAGCACAGGTCTACATCATTAAAGGCAACAGCCAGTTCCTCACAAAAGCCTCCGGCCTGGTCAAATACCTCTCTTTTTACCATCAGACAGGCGCCTGTAACTGCCAGCATATCATGAACCCCCCTGTTCATTCCGAAATAATGTACCCTGGCATCACTTAAAAACTGTAGTTTATGGGCAGGCCCTACCCGCAGATTGGTGATCCCGGCATGCTGGATCGTGTCAGAGTCGGGATACAGAAGCTTTGCCCCTACAGCCCCCGCATAAGGGAGAAGGGCCTTTTCTATCATTAAATTCATCCAGTCCGGCTGAATGATCTCCATATCATCATTTAAAAAAAGCAAAAGGCGCCCTTTTGCAGCAGCAGCTCCCAGATTGCACATCCTGGAAAAATTAAAGGACATAGGCTCATACAGGTACTTACCGCCTTTAAAGCCCCTTATTTTATCAGCAATACGCTTTCTGTTTTCCTCACTGCTTCCATTGTCTACCAGGATGATTTCATAAGAATGATCCGTGACCGTCCTCTCCCGCAAGGAATCCAGACAGTGAAACAGCACGTCAGGATTATCCTTGGAGGGAATGATCACCGACAGCATAACTGCTTCTTCCTTCTGTATCTGCCTGCCGCTCTCTGGCACCATCTGCGCTTCAAATTCTTTCACTGCCAGTTCCGGCAGCTTTGCATCCTTTATCTGTTCCCAGCCATTCCCCAGGCTGTGATACAGTACCTGTGGAATATGGAACACCGGCAGTTTGGCAGTTTCATGGCCTTTTACAAAAGCCTTCTGCATTTTCAGCATCTCAAACAGCAGCAGATACAATAGATCTATATTAGTCCGTCCCTGCATGATCTGGAACCACTTTTCTGTACAGGATGCATAGGCTGCTTTCAGCGCCGCCATTCTGACCGCTATAAATCCCCCAAAATAAAAACAGGACAAAAATCTGTCCGGAGACCAGTCCGGTCTGAACCAGGGATTTTCTCTGACGCCCTCTTTCTGTATATCTTCATCCCCGTAAATCAGGATTATATTTTTGTTTGAAGCAAATTGACGACAAATCATGCTGAATGCAATTTCACTGACTTCCCCTTCATAGACAGACAAAAAAACAATATCTGCCTTTGCTTCTTCCAAAAAAGCTTTCATATTCCGGCAGAGTAAATCATTAGAAATAAGAATGCCAGTGGTTTTTTTCATACTTTGACGGTTTTCGTCAATAATTTCAAGAAGTTGACATAATTCGTTCTTTTTTGAATGATTTCCTGCATTCTCATTTTGACAGCTTCCAAAAATTGCCATTCTCAAATCATTTGTCAGACTTTTATTTTGTTTCACCAAAATAGAAGAGTCAATTTCAAGACATTTTTCCTGTTCACGAATCCAACTGTCATAGGTCAGATTTTTCGCAGCAACTTCCCTTGCATAGAGCTTATGCTGTCTGTCTGTCAGTATTTGTTTTAAATTCTGTTTCAGAGAAGCCACTTGCAATTCCTCACTTTAAAATTAAAATATCTTTTTAACCGCACTCATCATATCCCGCGCCATATCTTCAGGTATTGGCGCCAGCTCCATCTTAATGGCAAGAATATTTTCTCCCGTCATGGGAAGTTCTGCCATCTTAAGATTGATATTGGGATCCTGGGTATCAAAAATATAGCACCCGGGCCTGATTGTTTTCCCATTGGTTTCCACCCATTTCTTTTGAAGGGGAACCGGGGTTCCGTTCAGGCTAAGCTTTAGAATCTTTACCATGCAGGACCGATCTGCCGGGTCCAGGCGAAGCGCTCTTACATTCCCGTCCACAGGAATTTCTGCCTCTATCCGGCATTCATCCACGTAAATATCCGGCATATAAAAGGAGTCGCCTTCACTGAAGCCATTTCCTCTGTCATAATATATCTGGATCCTCTGATCCAATATTTTTTTCAGATGGCGCTCCATCAGCATTTTAGGATCCACGGAATAAGTGCCCAGCAAGGCCCTGATTTCGCCCATGGACTTGCGTTTTCCGGTAACCTGTTTCTGGAATTGTCTTTCTTTTTCCCGGTAATCTTCCGCCTCCTGCTGGGTAATACCCAATTTACTTATTATCAAATCAAGATTTAATTTATCTCTTTTCCCCTCTTCCAGCACATAACAATAAACAGCTCTGAAAGCAATTTCCGATGCAGGTATCCTTTGCTCCAGCGTCCACTCATAATCAATCACTGTCCAGTTATCACCGTCTACCAGAATATTGGCAAAAATCAGATCATAATCTGTGGCAGGCTGATCTTCCCCGTAGGATACCAGCTCATAGTATCGGTCAAACAGCCTGTAAAATTCCTCCATATTATCCTTTTCCAGACATTCGTCCAAAAGCTCTTCCAGGGTAACGCCCTTCTCAAAAGGAAACTGTGCATAATCTCCCTCCTGCGACAGTTCACAGGGGTTTATCCTCAGTCCGCTGCCCTCATAGCGCTTTTTTAAAAGTTCATAAGAACGCTTCATTCCTCTGATATGCTCTGCTGCCTCATCATTTAAAGGCACCTTTCGCACCATGCGTCCCTTTGGCGTATCCAGGATTTCTGTTCTGAGGGCATAGCTCTCCGCCCTGTCATTGGAGTATTTCACATACTGAATATCCGTATCCTCACCGATCACCACCAGATAAGAATTGGAAAACACATCAAACAGCCGATCCTTTATAATACCGTCAAAAACATACTTTTCGTTGAAGAGCACCATCCTGTCTCTGTCAAAATTACGCATGTTATTTGTTAATTCTCCCGGATCAGGCAATCTTTTATCGGAATAGATCGTGGTAGGAAATTTATAATCCGGGTAGGGATAATAAAAGGAATATTTATCAATACCGCAATTTTTAAATATTTTTTCTAATCCGGCACGTGTGAAGGTACGGGCGCTTCCTCCCTCCGGGTAGCCTTCCAATCCGCCAAAATAGGTTCCCAGGTGATCCTCCTTGCATCCCGCCCAGTATTTCAAACCGAATTTATTCTCAATGGCGATAACAATACGACCGTTATTTTTAACGTGCTTTTTCATGATTTTCAAAAAATCTTCATAAGGCGTTTTGGTATGAATATAAGACTGTCCATATTCAAACACCCCTATCATACAGGCAAAATCGTAGTCCTCCGGCAGAGAAGGTTCAATGTCCGTAAAGTTCCCCACATAAATTTCTATATTATCCTTCTCCTGATTTCTGTATGCATTGATGTGGCTTCTTTTGGCTGAAAGGTCTACGCAGGTAACGTTTCCCGCCTTCTGTGCCAGCTTTTCTGTAATGGCGCCGCAGCCTGAACCGATTTCCAGCACTTTATCTCCAGGCTTTATGGGAAGCCAATCCACAATATTTCCCCGTAGCGGTGACAGATGATACAAAATGGGCCAGCTCTTTTTTTCCTCTATAATGGACGGATATTCTACTCTGGAAGCATTTTTTACAATTGCAAGGATCTCATCCTCTATGGCGCCATCGCTGTACAGATCCTTTCCAGGATAGAACTGATAATTTAAGGTTACATTTCCTATTTTTTCAGGCAGCTTCTTAAGCAGCTCTTCTTCCTTTAAATGGATCGGCGCCGGCCTCTTATTTTCTTCACTCATGGAATGCTTCCTTTCTAATTCTTGTCAGTAACTGTTATTTCCGAATTTGTATCATAATATCCTACCGTATCTTTATCAGAGATCACAGTCAGGTTCAACACGTCATATAGCCTGTGATAAACCTGGAAATCCTCATTTTCATATCCCGTAACGCCAAGGGAAAGCAGATACTCGCCTCCCTGCAGATCAATTCTCTGGGTAAAGGTGATCTGCTTTCTGCTTCCGGCCCTAACAGGCTCCAAAAAAGCTTTTTCCACCATGGTGTTGGTTCCTGTAATTTCCACTCCTTTAATATTCTTAATTGTAAATGCGAAAATAGGCGCCTGAATGTCTTTTGCAAAGTGTACTGTCATATGTACACTGCACTGCTGTCCTTTTATAATTGCACTGCATTTTCTGCCGGCTTCATCAGTTACATAGTAATCCTCAATTACAGCCGCCTTTGTGCCATATTCAAGCAGCTCCGGATTTTTATCGGTTTCCCCGTCGATACTGCCACCTTCCTGGACAGCTTTCCCCAAGGCAGCCTTACCTGTCTGCATGGCAGCCGCGTCCTTAATATCCTTATCCTCCAAAAGGGTTTCCTCCCCCTCTCCCGCCAGAGGATATTGTCCTACCAGTACCTGCTTATAGGCATCTATCATTTCCTTAGGAGAACCTTCTCCTAACTTCACTCCCTGATTTAAGAGAACAACCCGGTCACAATACTTGCTGATGCTGCTTAAATCGTGACTTACAAAAAGAATGGTTTTCCCCAGCTTTTTAAATTCATCAAATTTATGATAACATTTTGCCTGAAAAAATACATCTCCCACCGACAGCGCTTCATCCACGATCAGGATTTCCGGTTCAATGTTGATGGCCAGCGCAAAGGCAAGCCTCACAAACATACCGCTGGAATAGGTCTTAACCGGCTGATAAACATAATCGCCAATATCGGCAAACTTTAAGACCTCCTCCATCTTCAAATCAATTTCCTTTTTGGAAAATCCCATCATAGTACCGTTTAAATAGATATTTTCTATTCCATTGTACTCCATATTAAACCCGGCTCCCAGCTCAAGCAGCGCGGAAATACGTCCGTCCACCTTCACCGATCCGCTGCTGGGATTAAGGACGCCGGTAATAATCTTTAAGATCGTTGACTTTCCCGAACCATTGGTGCCGATAATGCCTACGGTTTCCCCCTGATAAACAGTCATGTCTACGCCCTTTAAAGCATAATGCTCCTTATAGCGCTTTTTCCTGCTAAATCCCAGCGCTTCCTTTAATCTGTCCGAAGGCTTATCGTAAAGCTTATATGCCTTTTCCAGTTCTTTTACTTCTATGACAATCTTCTTATCTTCCATACCTATCATCCCTAACAGTCCGCAAATTTGTTCTTCTTACAGCACATCCGCAAAATGTACCTTCAGCCTTTTAAACACCAGCGAGCCCACACAAAACAGCGTAACTGTAAAAATCCAAAAATAAGTGGATGAATAAAAGTGCTCCCAAAACCATGCATCCCCATATATGGCATCCCGAAATCCGTTTACAATGTAAACCAGTGGATTTAATTTGAAAAGTGTAACAATATTATCATTATTTATCATGCCGATATTCCATAGAATCGGCGTCGCCCACATTCCAATCTGGAGGCCGATATTGATGATTTGCGAAAGGTCTTTAAAAAACACCACAATTGCACAGGTGCAGTAGCTTGCCGCCAGCACCAGAAGAAACAGGCAAAAGCTGTAATAAACAAGCTGTAAGGTGTAAAGCGTCGGATAATATCCATAACAGGCCGCAACCACCAGAAGGACCGCTGTAAAAAACACATGGATAAAAGTGGCCGCGATCAGCTTGATGATCGGCAGAATACTAATGTTAAACACAACCTTTTTTACAAGATAGCTGTACTCTAAAAGGGCATTGGTTCCATTGGTAATGGCCTCCGAAAAATAAAACCAGGGCACCAGCCCCGATGTCAGGAACAGCACATAGGGCACTTCAACGCCGCTTGATACCATCTGTGAACGTGTCTGAAATACTTTATCGAAAACAATATAGTACATTGCCACCGTTACCACCGGCTGTACCAGGGCCCATAAAAACCCCAGATAAGAACCGGCATAACGCTTCTTAAAATCATTTTTGGCCAGCTTCCATATAAGCTCCCGGCTTTGAAACAGTTCTTTTGGTATTATGAACATTCTGTCATAATATACACTGAAAATAATGCCTGCCAGTGCAAGAAGCGCGCAGGCACAGTACTTTTTCAAATCCTCTGTATGCTGATCCGGAGCCAGCGGATTATTGTGCAGAAGGACCATAATGGCCACAATAATACAGATCCCCCAGAAAATGCCGATTCCTACCGGCTTAGGCAGTCTCTTTATTTGAAAACGCTTATTTTTCTTTACGCGACCTTTCATACTACTTATCCGTTCTTTCTGCTTTCCGTATATTCTTTAATACCACACCAGTTTTTATCCCTGTCATTTATGATAAGCTCAGTTCCCGGTTCGAAGGGCCATTCAATCCCAATATCCGGATCGTCAAATCTAAGCCCGCCCTCGTCGCCGGGATGATAAAAGTCAGTACATTTATAAGCAAACTCCGCATAATCCGACAATACTACAAAGCCATGTGCAAAATTTTTAGGAATAAAAAACTGCTTTTTGTTTTCAGCAGAAAGAATAACGCCAAACCACTTTCCGTAGGTTGCAGAGCCCGGCCTTAAGTCTACCGCCACATCAAAAACCTCACCGGAGATAACTCTTACCAGCTTGTCCTGAGGATGATCGATCTGGAAATGAAGCCCTCTTAAAACGTTCTTTAAAGAAGATGACTGGTTATCCTGTACAAACACCTGGTCAATTCCTGCTTCCTTATAATCATTATAATTGTAGCTCTCCATAAAATAACCTCTTTCATCACCAAAGACGGTGGGGGTTATTACTTTAAGCCCTTCAATTTCACATGTTTCTACTGTTATTTTTCCCATTTCTTCCCATTCTCCTTTTTCTTTCCCGGTAATCAAAGACCTTCCGCAACTTCCTTCATATATTTTCCGTAATCCGTCTTCATAAGCGGCTCTGCCAGTTCAAGAAGCTGCTGCCTGTCGATAAATCCTCTCTTATAGGCAATTTCCTCAATGCAGGAAATATAAAGCCCCTGCCTCTTCTGGAAAGCTGCCACAAAGTCTGCAGCATCCAGAAGGGAATCATGATTGCCCGTATCCAGCCAGGCAAATCCTCTTCCCAGCGTTTCCACATGCAGAGTGCCTCTTCTTAAATATTCATTGTTAATACTGGTAATTTCTATTTCTCCTCTTGCGGAAGGCTTCACGTTTGCGGCAATTTCAACCACGTCATTGTCATAAAAATATAATCCCGGCACTGCATAATTGCTCCTTGGCTTTTCCGGTTTTTCTTCTATGGAAAGCGCCTTGCCGGTCTCATCAAACTCTACTACGCCATATTCTCTGGGGTCACGCACATAATATCCGAAAATGGTCGCCCCTTTTTCTCTGGAAGCTACTTCCCGAAGCACTCTGGAAAAGCTCTGTCCGTAAAAAATGTTGTCTCCTAAAACCAGCGCAACATTGTCCTTTCCTATAAATTCCGCCCCAATAATAAAGGCGTCCGCCAGTCCTCTGGGCTGTTCCTGAACCGCATAGGAAAAGGACATGCCAAGCTGTCTTCCATCTCCTAACAGTTCTTCAAAAACAGGCAGATCTCTGGGGGTGGAAATAATCAGCACCTCTCTGATTCCTGCCAGCATGAGCGTTGACAACGGATAATAAATCATAGGCTTGTCATAGACCGGCATGATCTGCTTACTGATCGCCTTGGTCAGAGGATAAAGCCTTGTCCCTGAACCTCCCGCCAAAATAATCCCTTTCATCACTATATACCTCCGAAATTTAACCTTCTTTCATACGCATAGCTTCTATTAGTATACCACAAAATGGGAGTGATTGTAAATCACTCCCATTTTAATTCCATCTGGTTCAAAAACCAGGCCTTTGCTTTTTAAAGTCAAGTTATCAGCGGTCCCTGTACATATCCTCATAATACTTCTGATAATCACCGCTGGTCACATTTTTCATCCAGTCCTCATGCTCAAAGAACCAGGCAATTGTCCGCTTGATTCCCTCTTTAAACATGGTTTCAGGCTCCCATCCGATCTCGGCCTTAATCTTATCGGGCGAAATGGCATATCTTCTGTCATGCCCCTTACGATCCTCCACATAAGTTATCAGGTCTTCGCTTACCAGCTTCTTTCTGGGGTCTTCCTCCGGAAGCATTTCCTTAAGGGTATCCAGTATAATATGGATGATCTCTATGTTTTGCTTTTCATTATGGCCGCCTATATTGTATGTTTCAAAAAGCCTTCCCTTTTCCTGCACCATATCAATGGCTTTGGCATGATCCTCCACATAAAGCCAGTCGCGGACATTTTTCCCATCTCCGTATACAGGAAGCTTCTTTCCCTGCAGGGCATTGTTGATAATCAGAGGAATCAGTTTTTCAGGGAACTGATAAGGCCCATAATTATTGGAGCAGTTTGTAATATTGGCAGGAAACTTATAAGTATCCATGTATGCCTTTACCAGCATGTCCGAGCCTGCCTTGCTGGCTGAGTAAGGACTGTGGGGCGCATAAGGAGTTGTTTCATAGAAATATCCTCCCTCTTCCTCCAGAGAGCCATATACCTCATCTGTAGATACATGCAGAAACTTTTTATCAGCCTTAAAGCTGCCGTCCTCATTCTCCCATGCCGCCTTAGCGCAATTCAGCATCACTGCTGTTCCCAGCACATTCGTCTGCACAAATATCTCAGGTGCTTTAATGCTTCTGTCAACGTGGCTTTCTGCCGCAAAATGTACGACTCTGTCAATATCATTTTCGGCAAATATCCGCGAGATGGCCTCCTTGTCACAGATGTCCGCTTTAATAAATGTGTAATTATCCCTGTCCTCTATATCCTTAAGATTTTCAAGGTTTCCCGCATAGGTAAGCACGTCCACATTAATAATGCGGATCTCATCGCCATACTTCTTAAACATATAATGAATATAATTGGAACCGATAAACCCGGCCCCTCCTGTTACCAGATAAGTTCTCATATTTATGACCTTTCCCATTTTATTCTAATTTTATCTACGGTTAACTATACCGCATTTTATGTGAAAGAGCAATCCTAATACCCCATATAACTGATATTCATGTCAACATTTCCGCTGATACCGGATACCTTTCCCTTTGAGGAATACTGCCACATATCATACTTGGTTCTGTTGTAGGTAGGCGTCGCCGCATACTGGGCCAGCCAGATTTTATATCCCGTCAGGCTGGGCGCGTTGATCTTTTCATTCAGCCATGTCTTATTAGCATAAATGCCCGCCTTGTAACCGGAATTCTGTATGGTCTGGCAGAAAGCTTTACATACCGCTGTCCTGGTTTCCACACTGATGCCATCTGCCCGTCCGTTATTTCCGCTTGTGGCTTCCACATCTAAAAATACCGGATAGGAAATATTGTAACCCTTGATCAGACTAAGCACCATAGATGCCTCTTCTACCGCTTCCACCTCATTAACTGCCTGGGTAAAGAAGTAAACGCCAACTTTAATTCCGGCCTTGGTCGCTCCCTGGATATTGCTCTTAAACATAGGGTCTTCAATCAGGGCGCCCTGGGTCGAACCACGGTAGCCGCAGCGTATGATCACGTAAGAAACCCCGCTGTTTTTAACTGCATTCCAGTCGATCGTTCCATTATACTTGGAAACGTCAATTCCCATATGTCCTGAACTGTTGTTTAAGGAACCGTCACTGTTAAAATTATACTTTGCCCCCTGAATGACCTGTTCTCCAGTTACCTTGTTGCCATTCTTGTCAAAAAAGTATGTCACGCCATCAATGGTCTGCCATCCGGTATACCGGTATTCTCCGGTGGTCTTAGTCACTTTGCGGTAAAACTCTGAATAAGTATAGTAATCGGCGTATTTTGCCTCCACAAAGCTGCCGTCAGACTTCTTTATATACAGTGTCTCTCCACTGGTAGTCTTTAAGGTGCTCTTCGTATCTGTCCTGGCGCCATTAGGCGTCGCTGTGGGCGTGGCCGAGGGTGTGGGTGACGGGCTTATTGTAGGTGTTGCCGAGGGCGATACCGACGGGGTTGCTGTGGGAGTTACTGTTGGAGTAACTGTGGGTGTCGCCGTGGCGGTGGCTGTGGGTGTTGCCGTCACAGTGGCTGTAGGTGTTGCTGATGCAGTAGGTTCTTCCGTGGGTTCCTGCGTAGGAGAAGCTGTAGGTTCTTCTGTCGGTTCCTGCGTAGGAGAAGCTGTAGGTTCTTCTGTTGGCTCCTGTGTAGGAGAATCTGTAGGTTCCGACTCAGATGGGGTTTCGCCACCACCTTCCGCTGTCAGCAGCCTGAACCCTGAAGATGCCTGCTTCTCTGGATCAGCTATTTGACTTTTATCAACCTTTTCATAGCTTTCCTCCGATTTTTCTGTTCCTTCGATCACCGTTTTAGTAGATTCCACCCACTCTACAGTATCTGTATTCGTGGATTCCACCACCGTCTCATTGACCTTGGTATCCTCCGCTGCCACATTGACCTGTGCCTCTGTTTTGATCTCGTTGGAAACATCTACTTTTTTATATTCAATGGTATCTCTTACCGTAATGGCTATAGCTTCCGAAGAAATATCGTACTCATCATCCGATGACGGAGCAATGATTTTTACTTTATACTTACCCGGCTCCAGATCAGTCTGGTAAATAATACCGTCTTTATCGTCATCCTCTTTCGTATAAGTACCTCCGGAGGGTTTTTCAATCTCAACCTTAAAGCTGACGTTGGGAATCAGCTTTCCAGTTTTCTTATTAATAAATTTAATCTTAAGATCCTTTTGTATAGAGGTTAAATCCATGGCTACCTCTATGTTTCCCTCTGTAGTTTCTTCGTATTCCTCCTGCTGTTCAAATTCTGCCGCCATTAACCTGGCCGCCTGTGCATCGGAAATCGCCAGAAGACCGCTCTCGCCGATGATGCCCATATCCTCCATCCCTGCGCCGACCTCCGCAAAGGTCTCCAGCTGTTGTTTATTGCTTCTGGCATTCAGATACATTGTGCCTGTAAAAATTGCCAGAACAAGCACCGCCGCTCCGGTAAAAGCTACTACATGATCGACTGCGGACATCTGTGTAATCTTATATACGATCCTCTTAAAGACTCCCCCGGAGGCTTCCTCCTCCTCGTCATAGTCATCATCTTCGTCTTCCTCGTAGTCTTCGTCCTCTTCGTCGTAATCCTCGTCTACTTCGTAGTCCTCATCCTCTTCGTCATAATCCTCGTCTACTTCGTAGTCCTCATCATCTTCCTCGTAATCCTCGTCTTCCTCGTAGTACTCATCGTCTTCGTCGTAATCTTCGTCTACTTCGTAGTCCTCGTCCTCTTCGTCGTAATCCTCGTCTACTTCGTAGCCCTCATCATCTTCCTCGTAATCTTCTTCGTCATAGTCATCATCTTCGTATTCTTCGTATTCTTCGTCAAAATCCATCCACTCTAATTCTTCAAATTCTCTATGCTTACCGGCATATCCGCCGCCTCTTTTACGCTTTCGTATTTTACGCAGCAACTTACTCATTTATGTAAACCCTCCAATTTAACAATTTTGTAATATTTTCAAATCAACATTTATGTACACCTTTGGGTATTATACCATTTATACCTAATTAGCACAATCATTTTGTTTTTTCATGTGTCAAAAAAGCTTAATATTTAAAAAGGTAGAAGTTTACATAATTTTACCAGCTTTTACAACTCTGTACTCTTTTGGTTCCTCCGATTTGCTGCACATTCAAAAATTGCATTGATATGTATTTTAGCGAAGTATTTCTAGAGTAATCTCAAAAGCTGCACCATCTCATGCTGATTTTCGCTGTCTGGCGATGTTTGTCTGGTATCAAACTCGGAGAAACTGTTATTACGATAAAAAGATAGTAATTTTTCTCGTTTTTCCGCTTCCAGAAATGTTACCATCCCACCGCTTAAATACTGTATTTCCCTGATTTTATCCCATGCCAATTTTAACAATTCAGCACCAGAGATTTTTCTCCCTTCATCTTCCGAAAAATTCTTTCCCAACTGTGCAATCAAATAAGCAGACATGGTATATGTATCCGTTTCCTCGTCTAATTCACTAATACGTAACAACTTTCTTTTGGTAGTATTACTTACCGTTTCTCCTCTGACGGTCAAAGGCTTTAATGCCAGTGTGAAATATCCTAATAAACTGACATCCTCAGCAGAGATTACAAGATATGTTACAGATTGATTTTTCTTAGTAAATTCAACAGCATTTTTCTTCAAAAAACGCTCAACATCCAGATTTTGAGGACATGAAAAACCGGAAAGCAACTCCATAAGTGCTGGCTCTCCGGCTTATTCATCATTTCCTAATGCCAAATACTCTCGGATATTGACCGAAAAAAATTTATCATTTTCCGGCATTCACTTTCTCCTTCGCTTTCAGTTTACGCAGCCGCATTAATTCTCTCAGTTCATTCTCACCTTTTATTTCACGTGCAGCTACAGATGTTTGAACAGGACGGTTTTTGGCAGATTCTTCAATCGCATTAACAAACATCTCCACCTGTTCCTTGCCAGATATGACAAAATTCTTAGTAATACTTGAAGTTGCCATATAAACACCTCCTTTGTTAGTATAGCTTATTTCTAATTAGATATACTTTCCTATCTACATCCTATTCTGTTACTGCAAAAAATGCAATAAATTTTTAGTGAATTTTATATGAATATTTTCGTCATATAATCACATAATTACCATCTTCAATTTTTCAGGCACAATCATAAAATCGTTCATCATTCCCACTGTCACCGGTTCCTCGTCATATGTAAAAAATTCTGCTTTTGAAAATATTATTATATCAGGCAAAACACCACAACTATATGTCATGTCTATTAATTATAATTGATACTATCTTTTTGTTTTTTTATGTGCTAAAAAGGCTTAATATTTAGAAAACTGGAAGTTTACATAATTTTTTACCGATTTTTGTCAATAAAATCTTTAAATTACAACCTATAAGTTATTGACTTTTTTCGCAACATCTGTAAACTAATATACGACTTTACAATTATGCTTATTTGAGAAGAGGGGAATTTTGTTATGATGTACATGCATTACTGCAAACGCTGTCACCGAATATTTATGTTAAACGGACACAAGATGATATGTCCTAAATGCACTGATCCGCTGACCGAACTTCAAATATCTTATCTGGATTATGTAGACCTGGATATGGCACAGCGGGAAGCCTTCAAAAATGCCTGTGCAGATGAGAAACAGCTATCTAAGCTGAAAACTACATACCGCATGTACAAATACAGCAAGTGGTACAAAGAGCTTCAGGCACAGAACGAAGCCAATCTTCCAATCACTACTCTGCTGGCTACGAAAGCACAAAGAAATACCGGCGGTTACGACCAGCCACAGACACACTGAATTTCAGATCACAACGCTCATATGGGCCGGGGAATCCCCGGCCCTTTTTATGCCTCCATCCGGGCTCATAGCGGACTTTTCGGGACATCCATGTCCCGAAATTGCTAATCTCTTGCAGACCATTAAGAAAATCTCATTTTCCTTTACAATGACAGCTTAGCAATTTCTTTTGCGCAATCTGACGATTACAAATTTACCAAACACCTTTGGACATTCGAATCTTATATGCGAAAAATGGCAGAAGACTCCCTATTGTTTGACCTGTATCTTAAATTTTTATGAATATGTGGATTTTTTATCTGAATAATAGTAAAATAATGATTAATCGCTATGAATATGTAAGAAAGTATTAAGGAGAATTTTATGAAATGAAGCAAGATAAAAATATAACCCCTGAAAATCAGATAAATGACCCACAGGAGATTTCCTCCTCTGACCCTTCAGGCACAAATCCGTCCGAAGCCAAAAACGATTCTCCCTCTTCCCGGAAGACCAGCACCCAAATTATTTTACACGTAGTCCTGCTGGCGGCAATCCTTCTGATTGCTGTGGTATCTGTTTACAGGTTATACAGATGGAATCAGGGAACCCCTCTGGACATTGATACAGAAAACGTGGATACCTCACAGTTTGATATTGAAACATTGGACATGATCATTCCCATGGATTCTTCCCTGCTGGAAGGGCATGAAGATGACGGTGTAACTACTATTCTCTGTCTGGGCAACAATCCTTTTGCCGATGACAGAGGCGATACCGGACTGGCCGCTCAGATTGCTGCCAAAACCGATTCCGTAGTTTATGACTGTGCTTTTCCTTACTCTTCAGCGGCTTGTAAATATCCGGTCTATAATCCGGAATATACCAAGGATCATTTTAACTTTTATTATGTAGTGGAATGTTTCCGCAACAATGAATTTACCGCCATTTCTTCTATTGCCAATGACGAGGCTGACCCCCGGTACGCGGAAACTGTAGAGGTTATGAAAACCGTAGATATGGACAAGGTCGACATTATTGTTATCATGTATGACAGTACCGACTATAATATGGGCACTCCTTCCGATAATCCGGACAACCCTTATGATGTTACTGCTTTTACCGGCGGCCTTCGGACGACAATTGAAAACATTAAAAGCACCTGGCCTTACATCCGTATTTTTGTAATGTCTCCTACTTACGCACAATACATGGATGAAGAAGGTGAGCTCCACAATGGCACCAAAACAGATTTAGGGAACGGTACCTTAAATCATTATCTGGTAAAAGAAGCGGACGCTGTTATGGACTGCGGCGTATCTTTTATCGACAATTACTTCGGCACGATCAATGAAGACAATTATGAAGAATATATGGCCGATTATATGCATTATAATAATGCCGGCCGCGAAAAACTGGCAGAGAGGATTGCTGACATCATCAATAACCGGATGGGAGTCGTAAACTCTACTGCCGCACAGTAAGTTAATCGAGTATGCGCCGGTGGCTTTTAGCCATCGGCGCATTTATTATCATAGATTCGGGTATCAGAAGACGTTTGGAAGATTTGGGCAATCTGCCAGATCACTTTCTAAAAGTACCGCACCCTGATTTCCTATAACAATTTACTTTCGGGACAGCAATTCTTCGTAATCAAAGTTTTCTGCTATCTCTCTCATATGCTCCAGATACTCGTCAATGGTCTTTCCCTGCACATGATCCTCCGCATCCTCCTTTACCACCAGATTCACCCTTTTCGCAAAGCACTCTGCCATATACCTGTTAAACTCAGGATGATAATGGCTGTAATCCGCATAATTATTAAGGTCACAGATAATCTCCTCCTGATCCGGGAAAAAATATACCTCAACATTTTCATACGCATTCAACCGGTTGGTAATATACCTGTATTCTTCTATGGTGGCATCCAGATGATTTTCCTTTAACACATCATTCCAAAACAGGATGCTGTAGGGCGGAAAGAATATCACAAATTCCGTCTCCGGATTTGCCTCTATATAGGGGCAGATATTTTCCGCAAGATTTTTCTCCACTGCCGCAAGATAGGCCTCAGGCAGCGTTTCCTCCTCCACCTGCTCAGGAGAGGTGTAATTGTGCAGTACCCATTGCTCACTGTAGTATTCTTCCGTCCACCAGCTGGCATATACGTTGGATAAATCGGTAGGGTCCGGATCTGCCATAGGGCGCAGGATATAGTTAAGTACCACGTCCTTATTCAGCACATATTCAATATCATTTATATAATTATCATCATAAAGATATTCAGGAATGGGATACTTGGTTTCCTCCACCCCGCCGGTGTAAGTGATGACATCCACCCCCAGAAACACCTTTTTTATCCTTTTACTGCCTTTATTGTTGTCGCTTTGAAAAATAATATCCATGATATTTGCCTGATCTTTTGGGAAAGCTCCGCTATAGCTTAATTTAATGGTATTAAGTCCCATCAATTCCTGGAACCAGGCAGTCTGAAAATTGACCGTCATGGAAGAGCCCAAAATTACGCTGTCATACTCCATGTGGGCAGCCATACCCGGATTTTGAGACAGTTGGTTGTCCACCAGATAAGGAAAGCCTTTCAACGGACTGTGATAATGAAAAAAAGGATCCACATACACCACCAGGCCGATCACCGCAATGCACGCTGCTGCTGTCAGCGCTGCAAAGCCCGCCAACGCCCGTTTAAAAGGATTTTTATTATTTTTATTTCCCGTCTTTTCTACTGTTTTCATTTATTACCTGCATTCCCCTAAAAATTTACGTATAAAAATGAGCTGACGCCAGAGAGAGAGACCACGCTCCAGACAAATAAGATCACCATAAACATAACATGGATCACACCAGGTCTTACCTTCTTTACAAAGCTCGCCGCATTTTCTCCAAAAAACACTAACAGCAAAACCGCCGCCAGAATCAAAACCATAAGAATATAATTTGCATACTGCCAGCCATCCAGTCTGAGCACCTTGATCACATACCAGAACTCGTCAAGATTAAAGCAGTCTGCCAGATCCCAGTTGATTCTTCCAAAATGAAAGGAAAAAATCGTCTTAATAAGGCTTAACGCCTCCTTTACGGAAGGAGCCCTGAAAAAGATCCACGCCACATTCACATACAGAAAAGTGAGAAGTACACAAATCGTATGTCTTATTTTTCCTGTCCTTACAGCTTCTGTCTTTGCCCGCCTTCTTATGCGATCTCCAATTCCCGCATCCTTACAGGCTCTGGTAACAACATAAAGTACTCCATGCATCATCCCCCACACAATAAACTGCCATCCGGCCCCATGCCAGATGCCGCTTAAGAAAAACACGATCAGGCAGTTTAAATAGGTTCTTCCTTTCCCCTTCCGGCTGCCGCCCAGCGGAATATACAGATATTTGGTAAAAAATCTGGTCAGTGTAATATGCCATCCCTTCCAGAATTCCATGATATTGGACGCCTTATAGGGAGAGTCAAAATTTAAAGGCAGTTCTATCCCAAGGATTCCGGCAATTCCCATTGCCATATCGCAATACCCGCTGAAATCAAAATAAAGCTGTAAGGTATAGGAGAGCATAACAATAATGCCATCCCCTGAATTTAAAGCCGCCAGATTGGCATAGCCAAAATCTGCCGCCTTTCCCAGGGTATCTGCAATCAGCACCTTTTTAAACAGGCCCAAAACAAACAGATAAAGGCTTCTGTATACACGCTCCCAGTCCACCTGTTTTTTTACCTTTTCAAACTGAGAAAGCATTTCGTCAGGCAGCGCAATAGGTCCCTGTATCATTTTAGGGAAAAAGCTCACATACAGTCCATAAGAAAGAGCACCTGTGTGTTTTATATTTCCTCTGTAACACTCCATTAAAAAAGCAATCTGCGTGAAAGTAAAAAAGCTGACTCCCAGAGGTACAAACTCCCCGGTGCCTGAGTATTTAAAACAGGCAAGGACAGCCAGATGAAAAGTCAGCCCCATTACCAGCACCGTCTTTTTATTCCCTGCCCTCTCCATCTGCCGGCAAAACCCGTAGCCTGCCGCCATACTTGCCACTAACACTGGAAGATACTCAGGGTTCTGCCAGCCATAAAAAATCAGGGATGCTATAAAAAGAAAGGCATTTCCAAGGCTTCCCTGGTAAACACCGCCCTTAAACCGTGCGCCCTTTTTTTGACAGATATAATATCCCACTAAGATTAATGGAAAAAACGCAAATAGAAACCCATAAGAATTAAACAGCATTGTTTTTAATCTTCCTCATCCTCATAATATTCCTGCCACTGTTCTACCACTGCTGTCGTGACCGGATCCTCATAAATCCTGTAACCGTCAATTTCATCAAGCAGCACAAGCCCGCTGCTTTCCGGGGCCACATTCGTCTGCTTGTCTTTTGACATAACGATATACTGACAGTAGTCAGCCCTTGTAGCTTCAATCAATTCTTCCATATTTACCACTTCCTGCTTTTCCATTGCCTCATAAACCGCATTGTAATAGCCCCATCGATCCACCAGCATTTCCCTGCCATAGGGCATATTGATAAAAGCATCATACTGTCTCACAAAGTGGATCAGTTCCGGCGGCATCACCGCCGTTACCCTCACATTGGGGTTTTCAGGACTGATCCTGTCACAGATCTTAATGACTGTATCCGGAATATGATAAAGATTTTCCGCTTTGGAAATATATTCGCTCTTATAGACATAGCTTCCGCACAAAATAACCAGTGCCGAGGTAATCACAAGCCCAATTCTCTTATGCTCTGCAAAAAAGTGGCAGGCTCCATAAGCAGTGATCACTCCCATGGGAATCGTCCACAGGATCCGGTAATAGGTTTCCCCGTCAAGCCCTGCCGCCACAAACACTTTTCTGCTTATGGGAAACAAAAACAAAAGCACAATAAGTAACGGTGCGTAAACCAGTATAAGGCGCACTCGTTTGTCCTTTTCTTTAAACAGCAGATAGATCCACGACAATCCCGTAAGTGCCAGCAGCAGCTTAAGCCCTGTATATAATTTGAAAATCACCAGACTTTCCATAAAAATTCCAAACATAAAACAACCATGCCTTTCCTTCCATTTGCGCCTGCATCAGTAAGCCGATCCCTTTACTCCATTCCTTACAGCACAATAATTCCATGGGTAAGCAGCAAATAAAGCAGTACGTAGACGCCGCCGGGAACACAGCTAAGCCCCGCCTTAACCAGAATGCCAAATTTTCTTTCCCTTATGGCAAATAAAACTCCAAATCCCAGACTCATCAGGCAGCTAAGCAAAATAGCCAGAGAACTGCTGGCACCGCCTGCAAAGTTAAGGCAGGCAAGCAAAATCCACAAACCACTCCTGCTTCCTTTCTCATTTTCCGATACAAACAGACTGAGAAAAATCCATATCACTGCCGGTATCACAAAATTTCCGGCAAAGGACTTCCCCTGCCAGGTCCGGGTCAGGAAAAATGTCTCCACAGTATAAATGGAAATATTTCCGAACATCTGCCATAACGCCATCACCGCCATAAACACAGGCAGCAAATCTTCTCTTTTTCTTAATAGTATGCTTCCAATCTGATAATACAGGATATACGTAAGAGGTATCAGTATCATTGGCACAACCGTGTGGGCAACGATTGTGGCATGTACGCCGCTCATACTGCCCACATAGGCCTCCCAGATGGGAAAAAGCGCCAGTGCATGGCGCACGTCCAAAGGCGCGCTCCGCCCTGTATAAGGATTCACTCTGTATAAAGTATCTTTTTGCTGGGCAATGACTGCATGCACACCATAGTAAGCGTCGTCCCCGTCAAAGGATGCCCTGGTAAAGGCCATATAAAGCTGAAAACCTACGATAAGAAGAAACAGACAAAATACCAGTTTTTCTTCTAACGATCGATTCTTAAAGCGGCACATTCCAGTAAAAACAGATACGCCCTCCTTTTTTCTTCCCCGAAGAAAAACCCAAACGCCTGCCAGCGCTCCTGCTATAATTACAGGCGTAAAAATACGTATAAAGATTGTATAGCCATTGTATACCGCCAAAAGCACTACTGGAATCCCAATAAGCTCCAGAATGGTAAATAACAGGATATATCCTGCAATGAGAACTACACCGGGCGTCCGCTGCTTTTCTTTCAGGAGGGGCCCAAACAGAAGCCCCAGACAAAAGGGCACTGCCAAAAGCCATATGATCAAACCAAGCACTTTTAAAACAATCATATATAGTTCTACCTTTTCCAATTAATTTTTAAGCTGAAACAAATAGTAAGTAAACTCCACGTCATCAAGATACCAGGGAGCCTGGGCTGCCAGTTCATACTTTTCCCATATTACCTCCGGATAACTGTCCCTGGCAATAATAAAGCTTGTCTGCCCTTCCTTAATATAGCGTTCCTGCTCTTCCATTACATCCCCGATCGCCAGCGTCTGGGTCTGAAACCACCTGCAGGTTGGAACAATATCACACACTGTATAAAGGCCTGCATCCAGGCATCCAATATTCAGTAGTGTAGGGTTTTCTGTCTCATCCACAATTTCCTTAAATTGATACAAAAAAATATCTTCTTTCTTTTCCTTCATAAAGGGAATATTCATGGAATTAACCCAAATAATAGCCACGCCAAGCACAAGTGAAATCACTGCGCCTCCATAAGCTGCCATTCTTTTCCTTCCGCCTGCTTTCTTTGTCCAGATCCGGTCTGCGATCCACTCCAAAATTCGTCCCGAAAGAGAAAATCCCATCACTGTAAATACTGCTAAGGGCAGCGCATAATAAGGAAGCTCTGAACCCCCTATATAAATTCCCAGAAACAGAAAAAAGCACAGCGCCACAAGATTAAAACGCTCCAGCCATTTTTTCTCTTTGCCAAAAACAAACCAGATGACACCTGGAATGATAAACACAAAATAAATCAGATTGTCACGAATAAGCCAATACAAAAGTTTGCTTAAAGTGTATATCCTCTCAAGCAGACCGGGACCCTGGCCATTTAAATTACTGTAAACAAACACATTAATATAGACATAGCCCCAGTACCATTCATACAGACTGCCCTGAATCCCAAAATAAATCAGCCATGGGATAAAAGGTACTGCCATTCCCAAAAGAAAAATCAGACATCCCTTTACCGCTCCTGCAAAGCTCTTTCTCACCAGAAAAGAAAAGGCCACGCACATCATCCATGCAAAGAAAAAACCAAGCACGGTAAACTTTATATTTGCCACCATTCCGGCCAGAATGCCTCCTGCAAAGATCGTTTTAAAATTCATCGGCTCCTTAGGATAATGGTTTTTAAAATAATTCAGTGACAAATACAAGCCCCAGAAGCAAAAGGGCAGGCACACCTCTTCCGCGCTGCCGCCCCAGTAAAAGCTCTTTGAGCATACGATCACTGCAAGCACCAGCGGACTTAAAGCAAGGGCTATCCCTCTCTTTACATAAAGCTGCAGGATATGAAAGATTCCGGTAAGGTCAAAAAATGCCAGTATGATTTCCATAATAAACACACCGGCAAACGTAGTGTGTGACACCAGATAAGCCAGCCCGTAAAAGAAATAAAGGAACATTCCTTTCTGGTCAAATACATCCCGATAAGGCATCTTTCCGTTAAAAAGAGCTTTTCCCACGGAAAAATAGCTGTTAGCATCATTCCAGTCATTACAGGGGTAAAGAAAGGAAGAACGGGTTGCAAAAAGCAGTAATACAAAGCCTGCAAGCAATAAATAGCAGCTTTGGGCTATTCTTTTATTTTTGGCTAAAGCAGTAACTTCCTGAGGATAATTCATAGCTTACTTTTTCTCCATTGTCTCCGAAAATTTCGGTTTCACATCAATAATCATATCCGCTTTCTGTTTCTTTCCATTCTACACTAATTTTTCCATAAGTACTAGTGTAACTTAAGGATATGTTCAACAAAAAGACTTCATCAAAAGTGGACACAATTTTTAATCTATGCTACAATGATTAAATGTATATGAAAACTGGCATCAGGTAATGATTTCATAAATAGGAAAGGTGGATATTTCGGCATGAAAAAAGCACTTGTCATAGGCGCAGGCCCCGCAGGCCTTACCGCAGCTTATGAACTTTTGACCAAATCGGAAGACATTGAGGTTACCGTTTTTGAAGAAAGTGACTGTTTTGGCGGTATTTCCAAAACAGTAAATTATAAAGGAAACCGCATGGATATGGGCGGTCATCGCTTTTTCTCCAAAATCCCTGAAGTAAATGCGTGGTGGGACAGGATGCTTCCCATGCAGGGCGCTCCTACTTACGACGACATTCTTTTAAACAGGCCCATGCCCCTTGCAAAGGGCGGACCTGACCCCGAAAAAGAAGACCGGGTTATGCTTACAAGGCATCGGGTATCCCGCATCTACTTTGATTCCAAGTTTTATGATTATCCTATTTCATTAAAGCCGGAAACTTTTAAAAATTTTGGTTTTTTAACAACAATGGAGGTCGGGTTCAGCTATCTGGCTGCCCTGCTTCATAAAAGACCGGATGATAATCTTGAGAATTTCTATATTAATCGCTATGGCCGCAAGCTTTATTCTATGTTTTTTGAATATTATACAGAAAATCTCTGGGGACGCCATCCCAGAGAAATCGATGCTTCCTGGGGGGCACAGCGCACCAAAGGGCTTTCTATTTTTGCAATCATCAAAGATGCCTTCGGCAGGATATTTAAGATTAAGAATCGTAAAGTAGAAACCTCTCTTATAGAAGAGTTCAAATATCCTAAGCTTGGTCCTGGCCAGCTATGGGACGTAACCGCCGCAGAAATAGAAAAGCTTGGCGGAACCATTATTAAAAACGCAAAAGTCACAAAAATTCACAAGAATGAAGATAATGTTATTACTGCACTTACTTACGAAAAGGAGGGGCAGGAGATAACCCTGGCGGGGGATTACTTTATTTCCTCCATGCCTGTCAAAGACTTAGTTGGGGGCATGAACGACGTTCCTTCAGACCCTGCCAGAATTGCAGCCGGACTTCCTTATCGTGATTACATGACATTGGGCGTACTGGTTCCTAAAATCAACTTAAAAAACAAGACAAACATTAAGACTGTCAGCAACATAGTCCCCGACTGCTGGGTTTATGTACAGGACAGAAATGTAAAGCTGGGCCGCTTCCAGATTTACAATAACTGGTCCCCTTACATGATTAAGGATCTGGAGCATACGGTATGGATCGGTCTTGAGTATTTTGTAAATGAGGGAGACAAATTCTGGAACATGACAGAAGAAGAGTTTTCCAAAATCGGTGTGGAAGAAATGATCAGGCTGGGACTGATCGACAATGCCGATGCTGTAATTGATACTCATATGGAAAAGGTAAAGAAGGCTTATCCTGCTTACTTTGATACCTATGATGAAATTGACACACTGGTTGATTATCTGAAATCCATTGATAACCTTTACTGCGTAGGCCGCAACGGACAGCACAGATATAACAATATTGACCACTCCATGGTCACTTCCTTTGAAGCTGTTAAAAATATTTTATCCGGCAGGAAGGACAAGTCCAATATCTGGAACGTTAATACAGAACAGGAATATCACGAAGCAGCTTCCACCAACGAAGCCGAAGTAGATTAGTTATTTATACGGAATCTATATTGTAAAGAGGTCAGCCCGTATTGAAAGCTGACCTCTTAGTTATTATTGATTTATTTTCTGAACAATGACTGCCTTGCTCCGTGATTGGCATCTCTGTGCTTTAAAGTATCATCTACTACATCCATCCTCAGCCCTGCGTCAATAAAGTCGCAGTACTTGCAAAAATTATAATCTCCCCTGCTGGTCTTAATAGCCTGACGAAGCTTTTTATATTCCTCACTGTTCCAGGCCTCCTTAACAGGTGTTACATTTAAATCAGCCAGAGTCGTTACCTCAAAGTTGTCGCAGCAGCAGATTCCCATTCTTCCATCCGGAAAAATAAACATATCCGTGTAAGGCATCAGACAGGTTTCCTTAATAATTTTCTGCGTATTCTGCTTATTAGGAGCGCTTCCAGCACGATTGGTCAGCACCGCATCCATATAACGCATCTGGATCAGCAATTCCACATCTTTAAACTCATCAGGATGCGCTTTGGCATAATCATAGATTTCCTGTACATTGTCATGAAGCTTCATATCCCTGCAATAGTTATTGATAATCAACTGATTCACATAAGGGATAATTTCTTTTACCTTGTCCACCGTAAGCAAAAGGCCATTGGAGGAAAGGAATATATAACTGTCAGGGAGTTTTTCCCGGCAATACTTGTGAAATTCTACAATCCTGGTATCCAGAAAAGGCTCATTGTTCCCATAAAGAGTCAGATGTCCCTTATACCCCCAGTCATGAAGCTGATCTATGATACTGTAAAACAGATCGTCCTCCATACGCTTATAAGGACGCTTCTCCGCATTCTTATTTGCAGTACAAAAAGAACAGGTGCTGTTGCAGCGGTTGATGGTTTCCAGGTTAACTACCAGAGGCTGCGGAACTTCTTCTCCCTCTAAAAAGTAATTAATATATTTTTCCTGTAATTTATTTCTGGTCAGAAACTGCAGTTTTAAGTAACTTTCGGAGGAAAGCTTGGGGAATCTTTTTTGCAGGTTCCATCCAAGAGCACCACCAAAATTATGAAATTTAACCGGCATATTCTTCTCCTTATCTGTCTGTTTGCCATCCATTTGGCAGATTTTTATTCCATACTCGGATAAGTTTATCACTTTATAAAAATAACGTCAATTATGCAACTATAGTTTTCTGTCTTTTTCCATCATATATTCGTTTTTCCCCCTTACATAGAGAAAAATTGAAATGAATACTGCGCCAAAGATACCGCACCATAGCCCGCTGCTGACAATCCCCCGGACATATTCAACGGTTACGATATTTCCTTCTACCTTCTGCATAGGTGTTTCCGGGTCCGTATAATTCAAAATCTTTCCCTCAAAATCTTCTGGCAAATTATTAATGTCAAAATATATTTCCCCTCCCCAAATTTGTGTAGATGAATGAACAGCATAATAACATTCCGGCATATCAGCAGTAACTGCAAACACCGTCCCGGCTATGATTGCAATGCCTGCTGCCGCTACTGCAATAACCCTTTTTTTCTCCAATATAACCTGTATATAAGACTCCTTCATCCTCACAGGTTTTTCCACTGGAAGCATCACTTCTCTCTTTCCAGCGGAACACAAGATCAACTTTCTGTTAAGAAAATGCTCCGGCTTATTTTCTGCAAATTTCTCAAACACTTCAAATATAAATGCTCCCAGAAATAAAAGAGAAATATTTTTAAAAGAAGGATTTACAAAAAACGGTTCCGCAATAGCTGCAATGGCAAGCCCGATAATAATAGAAAGCTCCTTATATTTTTTCTCCTTCATGCAATGATGGATTAATGCCATATACCCCACGCACAAAAGAAGGAACACCACTGCTCCATAATGCATTAACGCAAACACATAGGAACTGTCAATATTCTGAAGCCCCTCAGGAATGGCATCTGAAGGCCTTGCCCCAAATAAAGTAATGGGATCTGTTGTCAAATATGTTCTTGCAATATTAAAACGAGTATTCAGCACCTTATTGCAGATTTCCCACAATCTCTCCGGAAACACCACCGGCCCCAGCACCGAAAATGCTGCGCATGCGGGGAATATCAATGTTGCCAGTGCCTTTTCTGTTTTTGTCAGCTCTTTTCTGAAAGAAAGGTATAAATTTCCAAACAAATAAACCACTGCTACGATTAACCCCGTATAGCTGACAGAGTAAAAGAAAACATACAGATTGCCTGACAGCATAAGCAGTGTTGCATAAACCAGCTTTTTCCCTTTTAAGTTTGTCAGATACAAGATAAAGGCGCACAGAATCATAAAAGTGATCTGCAGTACATTAGGGTGAGGATATCCCAGGGACCACCGTATAATGTATCCCAGGCCCAGCTTGGCATGAATCACGAAAATATCTGGTTTAACTCCTGTAAGGGTCAGGATCGTCTGGATTACAAAGGTACTCCCCCAGATAACCAGCCCTATGGAAAACAATCTTCTGACCGGCACCTTTTTCATAGCCACGATCATTGCAATGTAGATCAGGATCCCCTTTTCTCCTGAATTATGATAGACCAGCATTCCTAATCCCAGCATTCCAAGAATAAAAATCCATTCCGCCAATGTATGCTCCGTAAGTGCCAGCTTTGCTATAATAAAAACCGCGCCAAGGATAAGAGCTGCTGTATAAGGCCACATACCGTCATAAAGCCCGATCCCCTTTGCAAATGCCATAACTGCAAAATAGAAATAATATGCAATTTCCGCCACATTTAATATCAGCACATTTTTCTTATGGGTTTGCTCTGTCACTGTCCTTCTCCCTTCCTACAATAACTTTTCGTATAAATAGTCCTGCATATTGCGGTAGCACTGCACCCTCTCATAGTTGTCCAATATTGCCGGAAGCCTTCTTTCGTACTCTTCCCTGGTGCATTGCCTTAACACAGCGTCAAGATTCTCCAGGTCCTTTTTTTCTATGCTGATGATTCCATCGGGATTAAAAAACTCATCAATTTTTCTTGCTCCCATATAAATTGGAATCGTTTGTGCCGCAAAACAGCTTGTAATCCTCTCGGTAAAATAGTAATCTGCAATTTCATTTTCAATAGCAAAGGAATATCTGTATGCCTGCAGGCTTTCCTCTGTAGACACGTAGCTTCCCCCGTCAAATTTCCCCATAACATCCGCTTTATGATTCTCTTTGCAATAACGCGCAATGCTCATGCGAACTTTATGCTGTTCGCACATCTGCTTATCAGAACAGACAATAGAAACGTTTTTGGTCTTTTCCTGCCAGGCAGTATCAACCACTGCCTCCGGATGCTCCTTTCCATACCAGACCTCCGCAGATAAGGGATAAAACCTGGCATTGGGAAGTGCATTTAAAAGCTGTTCATCATAAGTAAAAACCGCGTCAAACTCCCTCTCCAGCCCTTTATGCTTTTTAAATATCTCGTAATCCTTCGGTACAATTGCTCTGGATTCCCCAAACATTCCGTACTTTCTTATTGGCTTTCCCATAGTTTCCAGCATGGCCCTATGCGTATAAAAGTGAGTTTCCAGCCCCCAGTTATACCGATCCCACAAAAAGTGTTTGCCTACGTTTCCATAAGGATTATGAGCTGTGTGCATATCCCGGATAAAAAACAGCTCCATTGGTTCCCCCTCCTTATTGTAGATGGGAGGCATCTTGGAACTGATTCCATAAACCGTATTGTAGTAGGGCTTATAGATCTGAGCCTCCTTTCTCATGGAAACAATCTTTCGCTTCACCTTATCATATAAGTTCATACTGCTCCTTTCTTCCAACCGCCATTCTACTGATCTTTTTCCCTCTTCTTATTCTTTCCCACTATCATTAAAAATACTGTTTTTGCATAAGACAGCAGCACCTGAAATTCATCTCTTCTGAAGCTGTAAATCAGGAAAACCACTGACGAAACCAGTACGCTGATTATGCCTTTCAGCACTACTCCTGCCCAGCTGACCGCCACAGACTTTACCGCAATTGAAGTTCCCAGAGCTGTCAAAGCAAAAATCCCTATTCGCCCAAGAAAACGCAGACCATATTCTATAGGAGGCTTATTCGTATAATATTTATAAACCACCACAGTCCTTCCCATAAAAATAAACAGATGCCCCGCTACTGTACCTACCATAACTCCGGCAACTCCCATGGGCAAAGCAAGCAAAAGGGTAAGCACCACGTTTACTCCAGCCGCCGCAATCATATAATTTCTGTCACTTTCAAAGTGGCCCAGCGTATTTCGGAAATAATTCATAGGATTGTTGCAGACAGAGACAAAAACATTCATGGATAATAAAAATAAAAACAAAAAGGGAAGCTGAAAATCCTGGTTTTTCAGCCATACCAAAATGAAATCCTGTCCCACTGTCACCATGCCAACTGCCGCGGTCAGTCCCAGATAAAATCCAATCAGATCAAGCGCGTAAAAAAAACTGATCCCCTTCTCTTTATCCCTGTCATAGACCATGTTTCCAATACTTGCCTGTAACGCCTGAAAAATCGAAAGTATAAATTCCTGAATCTTAGAAGAGATCATCAGATAATTGTTTACCAGCCCTACCATGCCTACTCCCAGCATTGCCGTGATAATAATGCTGTCGGAGCTTCCGTAAATGGTGCCGGCAATCTTAGTTGCCATCATATTCTTGACGTCATGCCACAGGTTCAGCTTACCAAAGTCCTCCTTCGTCACTTTTGTTTTGACAATATCAGGAAAGCTTACTTTAGAACGCCATGCAATAATCAGATTAGCTATAATATTATTTAAAATCCCCACGATCAGATAAGCAATATAGCTTTTCCAGATTATCAGCACTGCCATTTTCAGGCAGGTGGAAATTATGGTCATAACAGTGTCAACCATCGTACAAAAATAAATTTTCTGATGTGTGACAAAAAGAATCCTGCGATAGGCAAAGAAATAGGTGCACAGCGTGGCCATTAGCTGGAGAAAATAAATCGTATAAATAAATTCCCAGCTTTCTGTATTGCCTTTCAGTATCAATGGCAGGAAAAAACTGGCCGCAATTCCCGCCGCAAGCACGAAGGCTCCCACAATCTTATACACCAGCTTATACATATAAAGGAGTTTGCTGATCTGCTTCTTATTATCCGTGGCAATTTCACTGTACATATGGTAAGTGATAATGCCTGCAATTCCCATTTCAGAAAGAGTCAGAAAGGAAAAAATCGAAGTAAACAATCCGTCATAGCCCAGATAATCCACCTTCAGGGAATCCAGAAACAGACGCCTGGTCACCAAAGAAAGTACCGCAATTAATATTGCTGAACCCCATATATAGATTAAATTGACAATTGAGTTTTTAATTCTCATTTATCTACCTCCTGCCTGTCACAGGCCCGTCCGCTGCTGCAACCACTTTTTTCTCTCAAAAACCCTGGTAAATGAACTCGGCTGCGCTGTATCCCGGCCCATAGTATCCAAGCAAAATCGTATAAAACAAAAGTGCGTACCAGATGATCCAGCGGATAGGCAGCTTCTTTTGACTGATACTTTCTCTAATGTGAATCCCCTTCTCCTGCAACAGGGAAATTACCAGCAGGATCACCAGAGAGACCATAGCAATAGTCATTTCCACCCAGTCAAGACCCATGGTAAAGAAGGTTCCTCCAAAGATTACTCCCGGATTCCATGTACTGAACATGCTCTTTAACATATAAACTGCTGTCCCAACACTGTCGGCCCTGAAAAACAGAAATGCCAGCGTTACCAGAAAAAAGGTTCTGATCCGTTGAAACACCCCGAAGCCTCTGCCATCCTGCCTGATATGAAGTACTGTGCGCACCTTTTTGTTTAAAGGCTCACAGATTTCTCCAAGTACAATATAAAACCAATGAATCAGCCCGGAACCCAGGACAAATTTAAAATCCGGCCCGTGCCAGATACCTACCGTAAACCAGAGTACAAACATTGCCGCAAAAGTAGTAATCTGTTTGCCTGCTTTCCTGCCAAACCGCTTTTTGGTTTTCTTTCCCAAATCCGTAAAAAGCTTTGATCTTAAAAGGGGATAAAACACATAATTTTTCATCCATGTTCCAAGGGTAATATGCCATCTTCTCCAGAACTCAGAAATACTCCTGGAAAAAAAGGGCGTCTGAAAGTTCTCAGGCAGCTTTAAGCCAAAGGTTTCAGACAGCCCAAGCACAATATCCATACAGCCCGAAAAGTCCGTGTATAGCTGCAATACAAAGAATATGGCCGCCACCCAGAAATAAAATCCGCCATAATTTTCATAGTCATTAAAAATGGTGTTTGCCACCAGCGCCATTCTTTCCGATATGACCAGCTTCTTAAAAAATCCCCACAGCATACGCTGCATCCCGAAAGTAACCTGCTTATAATCAAACTTATGGAAAGCTGCAAACTGCTCTCCCATTTCCTGATAGCTCATAATGGGACCCGAGATCAGTGCAGGAAAATAAGTTCCAAACAAAAGGAAGCGTCCGAAGCTGGGAGCGCTTTTACCGATGCCATAATAAATATCGATCACGTATCCCAGCATCATAAAAGTGTAATAAGAAATCCCAAGAGGAATCAGAATATCAAGGGCTTCTATCTGCCCTCCGCAAAACAGCCCTGTGATACTGTTTACAATATTGATAAAAAAGTTGGAGTACTTCACCACGATCAACAGGCACAGCGTCCCTGCCAGAGCAAAAAGCAGCCCGGACCTTCTCTTCTTAGCCTCTGCTTTCTCACCCTCCTTCGCCTTTTCGATGATTTTCCCCGCTATGTAACAAATCCCGCCCGTTACAACAGGGTAAAGAATCAAAATTCCCTGTCCGCTTAACAGGCAGTAGGCAAATCCGCCGGCTAAAAGGACTGCCCACTGAAGCTTTTTGGGTACAATATAGTATATCAATAGTAAAAACACATAAAAACATAAGAAATAGAATGATGTAATCGACATATTAATATCCATGATTTTCAATCCTTATATCTGATTTCCGCCTGATAAATTTAAGTTGACTCCATTCATATAATCAGAACCATCGGAAACCAGAAACGCAATAGCCCTGGCTGCTTCCTCCACCGTAGCATTCCGTTTCTTTACACTGGCTGCTGCATTCATTTCAATAAATCTGGAATCGATCTTGCTTAAGAATCTGGTTTCCATCATAGCGGGAGACAGGCCATTTACATTGATGTTTTTGTCTGCATACTCCAAAGACAGCGCCCTCATCAGTCCCAGGGCTCCATATTTTACAGTAACATATTCCGCCATAAATTTGGGCGGCATCCCCAGTGTACATTCACTGAGCATCACAACCGCCTTGCCAAACTTCTTTTTAGCCATAGCAGGAAGCACCACCTGGCTAAGCCGGGCCAATGCCCTTACCTGTATCTGGTAAGCCCGGTCCAATCCGCTTAGCTCCATTTTTTTTAATTTCTCATATTTCATTTTGCCAGCAGCAAGATAAATAAAAGCCTGGGGCGTTTCCTCTTCCTCCAGCTTAAGAGCCAGAGACTCCACCTGTTCTTTATCACTTAAATCGCATTGCAAATATTCAAACAAAAGATGGGGGCACTGCTTCTCCAAAGCACGCAGTTCATCATCATGACTGCCATAATGAACCATTACCTGTACCTTTTCCGGTGTCTGCCCGACCCCTGCTTTACTTTCCAAAAGCCGAATAAACGCCATTCCCACCTCCGAGGAGGCTCCTATGATCAAATAACGCTCAATTCTTTCCACAGTTATTCCTTCCCTTAATCAATAATTCCAATCTCCATGCTGCCTCGCAGCACCTTTTCCTTCTTCTGGTTATGGATTTCCACCTTCATGTTGAAACAATGGAAACGCTCGTCCATATCCTTTACCTTTCCGGAAACGGTAAGCACATCTCCCACAAAGACAGGCTTTGCAAATTTACTTTCCACTTTGTGGATCAGACTCTTTTCTCCGGGAAGATAGACGCCTGCTAAAGTGGATAAAAAGGAGGCTGTCAGCATCCCAAAAACAACTTTGTCAGGATACCCCTTCTCCATGGCAAATTCCTTCTCATTATGCAGGGGATTACAATCACCGGTAATACTCTTAAACTGCTCCAGCATTTCCGGGGTAACAGTCACCTGAAACTTCTCTTCCATTCCCACAAAAATATCTTCCCAGCTATATCTGTTCATCAGCCCACCTGCTCTAAAATGATGGTTACCATTTCACCTACATTTTTCATGGACACTACCTGACCCATAGTAAATTTCATCTTAAATTCCTGCTCTATAGCTGCAACCAGATGAATGTGTTCTAAGGAATCCCAATCCTCAATATCATCGGCGGTAGTTTCCTCACCTACTTGAATATCCTCATCATCAAACACATCTCTGAATACTTCGTTTACTCTCTCAAATACCTCTTCTCTGGACATAGTTTTTCTCCTTTTCAATCTTTCTTATTCATTTACGTCGATCACTCTGTTCCTGCACTGATAAGCTTCAGGAATTACAAACTCCCACTCCGAGTCTCCCTGCCCTGGTCCGTCTTTTACCTTTTCAAATCCCATAAGCTTATAAAATTCCCTGACCATGGAATTTTTGGCTGTTTGATAATAATAGCCTCTGATGGTGCTTATGCTCCGCTTCCGGCACTCTGCCACCAACTGGTCCATCATTGCAAATTCCATATCCCGCTTAAGCACCCGGCAGCTCATCAGCCACAGGTCTACATGAAGAACCTCCCCCTCGATCTTCCCTATCACAAGGGACACCACTCCATTATCTCCAAACTTATCCAGGAGCCGGCCATAGAGAGTAATATAACTGTCATCTTTGGCAATCTGTTCAATCTCCGCCTGGGTATATCTTCTGGTAGTCAGATTAAACTGATTGCTCTTATTGGTAAGCTGGGCTATTCTGGAATAGTGCACCGGATCAAATTCCCTGATGGTGCCTTTCATCTCCAGAGACTTCAAAAACTCTCCGTAATCCCCAAAGCGCTCCTCCTGGCTTTTCCGAAGGGCATTTGCCTTATACATGTCATTTCTCTTTTTATCATCCTCCGAAAGGCTGACCACCTCAAAATAACCGTTTTTATCCAGAATTTTTATAAATCTGTCTGGTGCAGGGTTTTCCCCTTCTGTCATTTCCGGCACAGCCACCTGTGGCACCTGCTGCCTGATGATTTCCCTTTCCCTTGGATTGTCGTCCACAAATACAAGCGCATCCAGGCCGATATTAAGCTGGGTGGCGATTTCTGATATGTTCCGGCTCTTGGTTTCCCAATTTGCCTTTATCACAATAAAATCCTCCGGCTTTAACACTCCGTCCGGATGATTTAAGCCGGCAATAGCATTTTCCTCGTCATTTTTCGAGTTTACATTCAGCAAAACTCCCAGTTCCTTATGTGCCTTCACATAAGCCTGAAACTCCTGATACACCTGTCCCATGGAGGTTTCCTGACCGATTTCCAGATTTTCCGGCCCATCGTCTCCTACAACACCGCCCCACAGAGTATTGTCCAGATCCAGCACCAGCGCTTTTTTATTTTTTCCAAAAACAGCTTTCATAATATGGCTTAAATTATAAGTAAATTCCGGGATTGCCTGCATACTCATCGCATACTTATACATATGCCAGTAAGAAGAGTCCGCCCACTCATCCAGCCCGTAGCAGGCCGCCACATAGTTAATATCATTTAAAAAGAAATTCTCATGTGCCCTGGCGTACCTGGCAAACATCAGATTCAGCCGGTTAATAAAGGCTATTTTTCCATGTATGTCCACCGCTTCTGCGTTTCCCATAAGACGATATCCGGGATACTCGAAATTATTTTGAATGATGGGACAATGATAGCTTTCTGCCAGTTTTTCCCACATAACTTCAAAGTGCCGGTACTGCCTGTCCAGTTTTTCTGACACTTCCTGTTCCCCATCATCAAAAGCCGGATACATGGTAATGTTCCGGCTGGTAGTATGAATATAAATAATATCCGGGCCAAAGGCTTTCAGTTCCGGATTATCAAACATGGCATCCTGCCAGTACTGGGCATATTCAGATTCGTAAAACTCTGCTTTAATCCCCTGATCTAAAAGAAACAGATCCAAAATGCGGATAATATCATGGGTAGTACTGCCCCCAAGAACCGCAACCTTTTTCCTTAAAAATGTCTTTCCGCCATTTTCAGTTTCCTCTTCCGCCAATAGTTCCCGGCGGATACGCCTGGATTTCTTTAATATATAATCACTGTCAAACGGATATTCCAATTCCTGCAAAACAAAATCCTCTCTTTATCCAAAATTACGGTCTTCCTTATTTTAGCATTTCCTCTCTGTATTTGTCCATGAATATGTTAATTCAAACTTCCATTTTCATAGTTTTCCAGTTCTTTATCTATCATCCGTACATTAGCGTCCCAGGATTCATACCCTTCCTGCCCTCTTCTATCAGGAACCCTGTCATAGGAATCCAAAAATTTCCCCAGATATTCCGTAAACTTGCAGCTTCCCCAATAGTTCAAATGGGAGCCGTCATTGAAATCCGCCTCAAAATCAAGCTTCATTTCATCATAAAGCTCATTGTAATTAATAAAAACAAGGCCCTCCTCCTGTGCAATCTCTTCAATCTTATTATAAGTCCGCTGATCATCGGAAGCAATAACATAGGGGGCGGCTATCAGTATAAGTTCACTCCCCTGTTTCTTCGTATAGTCTATAATCTTTCTTAAATATTTTTCAGACTTTGGCGTCAACCCGTCATTTCTCTGTTCAAAAATATCAGGCTTTTGCTGAGGCTCCCTCTTCCAATAAGGTGTATATCCCTTAAATGCCTCTTTCTCCTGACTGTCCCAAAAGAAATTTTCAAAATCCTCCTCCTCCAGATCATCATATCTGCTGTGATACACTGAAAACGAGGGAAAGTACTGGCTTAACCTTTTCGGTTCCACACTTACCATGAGCATTTGCATTTTATTAAGGGAGAACTTCATTCCATATATGTTTTCAGAAATCCATTTATACTGATAATCCTCCTTAAATGCCGCAGGAGCATACATATCCAGTACTATAATCTCCGGTGTCTGATATTTATATAACTCCTTCAGGTAATGATAAGTCATCCACAAAGGCTGCTCTGCCCCACTGTAATCATAAGAAGCTATGCCAAATTTTTCCCACAAAAGCCCCGTATTGATATTGCAGTGGACATGACTGCTTCCCATCATCACTACGTCTATGGAATCCTCAGGCTGCCAGTACATACCGCTTAGCTGATCGATCCCATGCTCTGATTTTATGCTTAAAATGCTTGCAAGCAAATATATACTGAAAATAAAAAGTATAACAAAACCAATCCTTATCAAATTCTTTTTTGTCCCGGCATTCATACTCTCTCACTCCATTTTGCTCTGCTTTTTAAAACTGCATATAAATAAACTCTGATGCATGATACCCCGCTCCATACATGCCGAAGATAAAAATAGTAATAAGCAGCAGATAAAAGATAAGATACCTTACCGCATTTTGCTTTTGCTGAATCAGCACCGGCAAATGAAGCTTTCTTCTTTCACAATAAACATCGGCTGCACAAATCACTGCAATTCCCAGAATGATCAAAACACCCTCCACCATATTTAATTGCAATATATCAATGCTCTGCCGCCAGTTTTCCGGATGAATCCCTGAAGTAAACATTTCCACTATATACAAAACTGCAATCTGAAAGCTGCCTGCCCTGAAGAAAATCCAGGCAAAGGCTACCGCCATAAAAGTGATCATCCGGCCACCTTTTACTTTAAAACCCTGTTTTCTCCCCAGCGCCTCGATAACGGAATATATTCCATGCAATAATCCCCATACAATAAAATTAAGACCGGCTCCATGCCACATTCCGCACACCAGAAATACGATCACCGTATTAATGCATTTTCTTGCAGTTCCCTTCCGGCTGCCTCCCAGTGGAATATACAGATAATCCCTCAGCCAGGTACTCAGTGAAATATGCCACCTGTGCCAGAAATCTGAGATACTTACTGCCAGATATGGGACATTAAAATTGTTCATCAGTTTGATTCCGAAAATTCCGGCACATCCCATAGCTATATAAGAATATCCCGCAAAATCACAATAAATCTGCAACGTATAAAACAAAACTCCCAGGAGCAGCCAGAAGCTGTCAAAAGCTTCAGGATTGCCAAAAATCTGGTTTACGATCACTGCCAGCCTGTCAGCTACTACCAGTTTCATAAAATAACCCCACAGCATATAGGTAAAAGCAGTGGACATTCTTCCTCTGTTTCTTAACTTCACACTGCTAAGCGCCTTTATCTGGGGTAAAAATTCCCTTTCCCTTTCAATAGGCCCGCTTACCAGTTTGGGAAAAAAAGCAAGATAAAGGCTGAGGTTTAAGAACTTACTTTCCGCCCTGCTTGTTCCCTTATAAATATCAATCAGATAACCTATTGCCTGAAACAGATAAAAAGACAGTCCTACCGGCATCTGCCAATCCATGCCCGGTAAATGGACGCAGTATGGCAGATACTTATAAAAGCAAAGCATAAAAACATAAAAGCAGACAGTAATTGCCAAAAAAACTTTACCTTTAGATTTTTTCTTCTTTTCCAGTGCTTTCTCTATGGCTTTTCCTGCTATCCAGGTGCAAAAAGATACAAACACCAGAGTAAGCAGCGTCCCCATCCCTATCCAGGCACAATAAGCATAGCTGACTAAAAGCAAAACCGCAGGACGCCATTTTGCCGGCAATAAGAAAAACAATGCTGCAGCAATTCCCAAAAATACCGGGAAAAACATTGACACAAACACTAACCCATCCTCCTGACTATTTAGTTTTCGTCATATCCTTTTCACGTTCCCTTGATTGCTGCCCGTCTTTTCACTGAAACTGAATTTCCGTACCACGCAAAAACCGTTTCATTAAAAGCATGGCTTTAACACAAACTGATTCTTTAAGAATCTCCGACCCTTACTATTTCTTTTAGTATAACAAAAAGGAAGTCTTTTTATAGACTTCCTCCTGAAAATTAAGAAATAATTCATTATTCTTTCACTTTTTGTTCTAAAACCGAATCATCAGATCACCCTCTATATGCGTTGCAGGCTGCTATTACCCTGCCAGCTTCCTCATCTGTCATTTCCGGAAACAAGGGCAGCGTCACGCAGTGGCTCGCCAGATATTCCGCGTTGGGACAATCCCCCTTCCGATAACCCAAATGAGCATAGGCCTTCTGCAAATGACAGGGCACCGGATAATGCCTGTTGCACTCCATTCCCCTATCCTCCATATAAGTAATAAAATCATCGGGGTTTTCCACTGTGATTACAAACAAATGAAATACCGGGTCCGTATTTTTCGGGTGTGCCTGCATAGTGATCAGCGGATTGGTGATTTCCCTGATATAGCGCCTGCCAATCTGCCTGCGCCTCTTAGTCCATTCCGGTAAATATTTAAGGCTTACAGAAAGAACAGCGCCCTGGATTCCCTCCAGACGATAATTATACCCCACCACATCATGATAATACCGCACCTGACAGCCTTGATTTTTAATGGTGGTAATGGCGTCATAATATTCCTTTTTATGACAGGTAACGCTGCCTCCTTCTCCAAAGGCATACAAATTCTTTCCGGGATAAAAGCTAAAACACCCTAAATCTCCCAAACTTCCCGCCAGCTTTCCTTCATATCCGGCTCCATGTGCCTGGGCACAGTCCTCCACCACATACAATCCATACTTATCTGCAATGGCTTTTACTTTGTTAAATTCAAAGGGCTGACCGTACAGGTGGACTCCTATAATAGCTCTGGTTCTGTCTGTAATTTTTTCTTCAATTTTGTCCGGATCGATCTCCCATGTGTCAGAAGTACAGTCCACAAACACCGGTACCGCGCCGGTATAAGTAACACCCCACGCTGTTGCAATATAAGTGTTTGCCGGAACGATCACTTCGTCTCCCCGTCCAATTCCAAGGGCCATCATGGCACAGTGCAGCGCAGAGGTCCCGTTATTTACCCCGGCCGCATAGGGCACGCCGCAGCAGGCCGCAAACTCTTTGTCAAACTGATCCGCAAATTTTCCGCCTGAAAAGGCAGTTTCTTCACAGACAGCTTCTATCGCCTCCAGGTATTCTTTTTTATGCTTCTGATAATCTCTTGATAAATCTATTCTTTTCAGCATTCTGCCACCTCTTGCACTATTTACATTTAGAATTTCTGTCTTCTTCTCTGAACACTTTCTTTAACCTTCTCATCTGCACCAGGTAATTCCTAATGGTCTTCCACACTTTTACAGTGGTATTGTAATCCTCCTGCCATTCCACCGGCATATCATAAATAACGACTCCCATCCGCTCTGCACGCAGAAGAAACTCTATGGTGTAAAACCAGCCATTGTCATCTCCGCAGGCAGCCACAAGCCTCTCCGCGGTTTCTTTCCGTAAGAAGGTAAAACCACAGACCGCATCCGTAGCTTTCATATGAAAGACAGTCTTTAATAAGAATACCAGCCCCATAGAAGTGATCTTGCGATACCATTTCCTTCCCTTTGTCTCAGATTCTCTGGCAAACCGGCTTCCATTTACATATTCTAATTCCGGCCTTGCCTGGAACAGTTCTATGGTACGTCCAAGATATTTAATATCCGTAGACAGGTCAATATCCATATAGCCCACCAGCGCGCATTCATTTAATTCAATTCCCTTGCGGAACGCAACGCCTACCCCCCGTTCTCCTACTCTCACATAGGAAACCTCAGGGTATTTTTCGGCAAGCGCCTTCCCGATTTCAGGCGTCTCATCTTCCGAGCCATTATCAAGAATTGTAAGCTGACAGGGAATGGAGACATTTTCTTTTAAATATGCCATAGTTCTGTCAATTCCGCTTTGAAGCCTTAATCGCTCATTCAAAACCGGAAACAAAAGATTAATGGATAATTCTTCTCCCCTCATCGCTTTACCACCTTTTCTATATCAGAGACCAGATAACGCTGCTGCTTAAAAATTAAATTCAGCATGACTGATAAATATTTTAACATGATTGTGAGAAGCGCAAATACCCCAAAAAATCCCAGCGCCAGAAAGCCCATGGTGGAAAGCCAGCCCTCTACCGGCTTCGTATTATTAAAGATGTTAGAAAAAATATAAATTCCCATTCCCACTGTTACAAGCAGGAATATTCCGCAGATAACAGCCGACAGTCTCTCCAGCACATTGGTAAAGTAAATGAAGGAATCCAGCGCCAGAGATGTCCTTTCTGATGCTACGGTCTTATTTTTGATCCTTACATTAACGTCTTTGCTGTTATAGCAAATAGTGTCCGCATTCAGGCCGCAGTTCATATAAACCGCTTTCCTGTAAGGAATGTACTGCCCCATGGATTTAATTCGGTTAATTGCTCTCCGGGACACGATACGGAAGGTTTCCGGGCCAATCTTTCCCTTTCCTCTGCTGGTATCATTGTAAAGTGCGTAAAACACTTTAGAAGTCAGGCGCACCTTTCCCTTACTGCTGGCTGCCACAATGTCATTTCCTTCAAGAAGCTTATAATAAACCTCCATGATCACATCAGGTTCATAATCCACAAAAATATCGTCAAATTCATAAACAAAATCACCAATGGCAATATCCCGCCCTGCATTCATGGCACTTTCCAGCCCCTGAAAAAAGCTCATATGCACCACGCTTACCATAGCTTTTAAGGCTCTGTTTTCCACATATTCCTTCAAAACCTCTATAGTTCCATCCTGACAGGCATCATCCACGCATACCAGTTCAAACTGTTCAAAATTTTCTTCACACACGGGAACGACCGTATCCAGAAAATATTTTAACCAGGGAGCCGCATCATGAAGATATACTACCAGTGAAATAAATTTCTTTTCCATAAAATCATCATCCCCTCTTTATCATCGCAGAATTTATTCAAGCAGCAAATATTCCTCCAGATCATAGACTGTATTTATTTTACCTGACAGAACGCTTACAAATGCCGGTTCTCTGCTCATGATCTTAATTGCTGTAGGCCGGGAATCGTCCACCTCGGAGCTTTTTAAGATAGGTTTCATGGAATACAGCGACCGGACATAAGAATAGGCATACTCCGGTTTCAGATATTTGTCTGCCAGATGAGACATATAGGGCCATGCAGAATCCGGCTTATCAGGACATTCACTGCAATTTCCAAGGTTGTCCGGCGTGCAGGGCGTCCCCATCTGCTGCGCCTTACTCTGACAGGCAAAGGCGGGCTTTGCATCATAGCAGGTTACATGGGGTGTAAAAGTCACCGAAGTCAGAGAGTGCAGCCCCGTCTTTCCAAAGGGCATAATGGAAAAAAACGGTCCATCCATCACAGTGATTCCGGTATTTTTCAAAGCCTCCGATGGAGTGCAGAGGATAATTTCACACAGCTCATACTTGATGTCAAAAAACTCCTTTTCTATTCCCTCCACCTTATCTATGACCTGATTCACAGATGCATAAGAAGCATTCAGCACGTAACATGCCTCAAAATATCTCCCGTCTGACAGCTCCACTGCAAATAACTTATCCTGCTTTATGATCCTGCGTATGCGGACCCCAAACAACATATCTGCATTGGCATTGTCCTTAAGCTTGTCCTCATAAAATTTTTGCAGCATCCCGGCATCATAAGTGTATTCTTCTGTAAGAAACGCACCGTCACACATACCCGGCTTAAAGTATTTGGAAACTGCCGTCTCCTCACATTTGATTCCCGCCGCAATGCAAAATTCCTGAAACTGTTTTGCGCTGGTCCATGAAAACTGCTCCGACGTTGCGTAAACCTGATCAAATTTGTCGTGAATACAAAATCCGAAGTCCTCCGCAAACCGCCTGAAATACCCGGCGGACTTTACCGCAGTCGTCAGGCTTCTGGGATAATGGTACCCCATATGGACTCTTGCCTGATTAATATAGGTAGCTCTCTTAAAGGGCCCGCTGTCATATTCTAAAACCAATACGCGCTGTCCTCTTTCCGCGCAGAAGGCGGCGGCATAAAGCCCATATAACCCGGCGCCGATAATTATTTTATCATATTGACTGGCCATAACCTCTCTGCCCTCACTTATCTTTTACTGTTTTAGCAATGAAATTCCTGCACAGGCAGCTGGATGCCCATGCCAGAAAGACCGATCCTGCCAAAAATACAATCAGACATATAAACCAATTTACCTTTTGAAGCATTCCGAAATGTATCATAATATTCAGCACGATCCAATGATATAAAAACAGGCCATAAGTAATATCCACCTTCAGCCTTACGGGCGGCAGACAATAGCCTCCCACTATTACAATAAACGGACATAATACGCCAATTGCGATATTTGCATAATAGCCCGGCAGTTTCATGGGCAGTAAATATAAAATACAATATAGGCAGATCAGTCCGGCAACAAGCTTTCCGCGCTCCCAGAACCATTCTTTTTTTACATAACAAAATACACCGATCAAAAACCAGAGCAGATAGGGCAGAAAGCTTCTCTCAATCAACTTGGGAATTATCCCCTCAGGATTTCCTGTACACAGATCAAAGGCAATATTTAAAAGCACGCACCCTGTCAATACCATGCACCATTTGCTGTTGTTTAATTTTTTCAGCCTCCTATATCCTAAGCCCAGCACTATATACAACTGTATTTCCACACAAATCGTCCACAGAGCGCCATTGACGCTTCCTGTGGCAAACCCATCTAAACATGCAGGCGTATTGGCAATTCCCACGATTTGAGTAAAAAACCATACCACCATACTTTTATCCAGCAGCTCCGGCACCAGCAAAACCAGTACAAGTACATTGATGATTGTGCATAGCCACAATTCCGGGTACAGGCGCAGGACGCGCTTTTTAAAAAATAATTTTCGGGAACCCAGACGCTCCATGGAGGCCGACACCAGATAACCGCTCAGAGAGAAAAGCACCACTACTCCAGGGAAAAAAGACACTATCTGCCTTAAGCCCCAAAGCATCTCCCTTCCACTGCTGCCAACCATAAGCCCATACCCCGTGAAATGAAGAAGCATGACGCTGAGGGCTGCCCAGTACCTTATCAGATCAAATCCATTTTTTTCAAATTGAAACTTCGTCATCATTTCGCCTTAAATCCATCTTTTATATTATATCCCATCAGCGTACTTCTTTCCAACATGAATTTATAACAGGTTCCCGGAAAAACATGATAGGAATTTATCTCTCCCTGCTCCGGATAATATATGGTATTTCCGCTAATCTCCATGCTTCCTGTTTCTGCCCGGTCATAATCCTTCTGTACAATATAATAAGGCTGCGTAAGATTCTGCTTAATGAATACACCGGCATCCGTTATATAATGATCCCAATAAGGGCTTACCGAAACCACAATGCAAAATACCAGTCCCCCGGTCAGAATACTGTAAAAACCTTTCTTCTTTTCGCTTAAGTACTCTCCTGCCGCAATCATGGGAACCGCAAACAGGAAAGCCAGTCCATAGCGGATAAAAGGCGCCATGAAAAACCACACCGCAAGGCACGCAAAGACAGTCAGCACCAGGGCCAGATAGTCCCAGCGTATCCTATTGCGCCTTATCCGGTTTTTTAAAAATTGTACCAGCAGCAAAAGACTTCCTATCATGACAGAACCAAGAAGCATCTGCTCGTACCGTTCCTGACCTTCCCACCAGACTGGAAGCCATTTGTATACCGGCCATTTTATCTTGTCCACATCATACAGACATCTTCCCCATACTTTAATCTGATTGGCATCTACCAGCAAGTATTCCTCCGGTATTTTCCACTCCACGTTAAAAATATCGATTCCATTAAAGGGATATAAAAGCCATCCTGAAATCAGGAAATTCCGAACCAGAAAAGGGAGCAGGATCACCAGACCGCAGCCTAAATACACCCCTGTCTCTTTCCAACGTTTTTCTTTCACAAGCCATACTGCCGGATATATTGCAAGCAATACTAAAAAACAGGCGGAAAACTTCAAAGTGGCCACAAACACTGCGGTAACGGCTAACAGGGAATATCCCGTCACGCTCCGGGAAGCCTCTAAATTTTCACACCATGCAGTTAATACGAACAGCGCAAAATACATGGTGGTATAGTCCGTAGCCGGCGACATGCTCCCGTTTAAAATTACCAGGGTATAAAACAAAATACCTATACGCATCATATCCGCAGTATGCCTGTCATGCTTTTTGAAATCCTTCAATCCATGAAACGCATAGATGCACATGATCACTTCCACAAATCCTGTGGTGGTATGCAGAGATTGTCCAAACAGCCAGTTTAAGCTGAAAACAGATGCAAATGCCAGATAAGCGCTGTTATAAGCATAGTGAAGCTGCAGATTGCCCATTCCCTTTATCAGTCCATATTCCTCATACAGCCGGATAGCCTGGGCATGATAAATATTGGTATCTGTATGGAAGGTTCCTCTTGAGGCAAAAAACGCGATAAGAATGATAAAACACAGATAAAAAAAACCTTCCCAGGAAAATATAACCTCTTTATACTGATGCCATAATCCAGCGGCCATTTTACGACATACGATACCTGCTGCCAATGCTGCCAGCACCATTATCATATGAGCCAGGGCGCCTATTTTGCCAAAGATGCTGAAAATTTCCACGTAGACGGTAATCCCTATAATTCCAGCCACAAGGCAATGCATCATACGAATCCGAAGCTGCTTTGCCCTCTCTTTTCCGGCAGGTATAAAAGTGTGAAGCAGGCATAAAACTCCGGCTCCTATTAAGAGACATATTATTGTAATATAAATCCAACTGGCTATAACTGCTATCATTCAGGCTTCTCCTTTTCGCTGATTTTCATTATCATCATAACACAGAAATGCCGATGCGCAAAGCGTACCGGCATTTCTTTACATGATCTTTAATTATTTTTTGTTTCCTCATAGTTTAAGATTACTTTGGTCAGGGCATCCGCATAAAGCTGTCTGCCTTTATCAGTAAGATGTATTCCATCCTCCAGATACTCCTCCGCCGTATAGCCATCAATGCCTAAATCCTGATAGGCATTAAAGAACACCACCTGCTGTTCATTTGCAACGTACTCACAGGTTCCCTTATAATCAAATAAGGTTCCGTATCCATTATTGATACTGTTTCCGTCTCCTATCATCCAATCCCCGTTAAAAAACCGGGCATAAGTGGGAGAGCAGAGAATAATGGTTGCATCGGGCGCATAATCCTTTAACGCCACTACCGCATTATGCAGTGCCCCTCCATAGGACTTCATGTCATTTTCTCTGGAATCACTGGTCATAGGAACCGCATTCAGGAAATCATTCATTCCGTATTCAATCACAAAATAATCTGTCTTGGAAAAATCCACATTAGGATCATCTAAAATCGCTTTGGCAGTATCGTTTGCAAAAATATCTGTAGGAATATTACCCAGCATTGCATTTACTATTCCCAGCAAGCCTCGGGAAGTCCAGTCCTCCCAGCCAATCTGCTCATCCATCGAAACAGCCGCCGTAGTTCCTCCTATGGCCAGATTGTAGAAATTAGCATCACATTGCATGGCGGTTCGATAGGGAATACCGGTTCCGTCTCTGTATCCGTCAAATATACTGTCTCCCATGAATACAAGCTGCAATTTATTCTCATGATATTCCACCTGCTCCTGCCCTGTGTCAATCTGTTCCTGCTCCGGTTCTACCAGCTCTTCAGGGTCTACTGTTATAATCTCCGGCGCAGGGGATACCTCTGGCGTAGAAGTCACCTCCGGCGTAGGATTTTCCTTTTCAATCACCTCTCCGGTTTCTGTTATGATCACATTATCTGCCAATGTATTTTCATTGGTCGCACCATTCTCCGCCTTCTGGCCGCACCCGGCCAGCATAGCTGCTATCAGCATGGATGACAGCGCCAGACAGGCTATCTTTTTAAAATTTATTGTCTTCATATTCTGCACTCCTCACTTTCCGCATACTGCCACACGGATTTTATTTATATCTGATTATTGCATTCAATCTGTACTTCCATAGCATAACACATTTTTTTCTCTAAAACTCATTTTCTCAATCATTTTAATATTTTTTTCGCGAACCTTAAAAATTTCTTAATAACTTTTTCTTTTAATAATATTTTATTCAATTCCGCCGCAGATATTACAAGACGCCGCTCTTTCCAAGTTGCAAAAGCAGATTTTCTCGTATATACTTAAGTTTATGGATATTGGTATCTTCCACAAGGAGAATGAATATATGCAGGAAAACAAAACCCTCTCTCTTATTATCCCCTCCTACAATGAACAGGATAATATAGAAAGAACCTTTAAAGCCATAAAAGAAATATTGGATCAGAAAACTATTCCATTTGAGATTATATTTGTGGATGATGGCTCTAAGGATTTAACTTATCTGCGCATCAGTGAGCTTTCCAGGGAGCATCCTGAGGTAAAAGGACTGTCCTTTTCAAGAAATTTCGGCAAGGAAGCTGCTATTTTCGCTGGAATTGAAGCTGCTGCGGGCGCCTGCTGCGTGGTTATGGATTGCGATCTTCAGCATCCGGCGGCCCTATTGCCCGATATGTATGGGCTCTGGCAGAAGGGCTATGAAGTTGTGGAGGGTGTAAAAGCCTCCCGCGGAAAAGAAAACCCTCTCCACACCTTATGCGCCAACAGCTTTTACCGCCTGATCAGCAAGGCCACAGGCATTGATATGTCAAAGGCTTCTGACTTTAAATTAATGGACCGCAAAGCAATGGACGCGCTCCTTATGATGCCTGAGCGGGCACCTTTTTTCCGTGCCCTGTCCTCCTGGATAGGATTTAAATCTGTCTCCATCCCCTTCGAGGTTTCGGAGCGTGCCATCGGTACCTCTAAATGGTCCGTATGGAGCCTTACCAAATACGCCATCCAAAACATTACCTCTTTTTCCGGGGCACCAATGCAGTTTGTAAGTCTGATGGGATGGATCATGCTGCTGGCCTCCATAATTCTTGGGATTCAGTCCCTTTATAAATATTTTTCGGGAACTGCACTGGAGGGCTTTACCACGGTGATTCTTCTGCAGCTTATTATTGGAAGCGTCCTGATGATAAGCCTCGGCATCATCGGCCATTATATATCCAGGATTTACAATGAAATTAAGGCAAGGCCAAGATATATTATAAGCAAAAGATGCGGCTGTTAAGCCGCATCTTTTATCGTCCTATACTGTAATATTCAACCCCGGCTTTTTTCATCTGTGCCGGATCAAACAGATTTCTCCCGTCATATACCAGTGGCGTATGCATCTTTTCCTTAAATTCCCCGGGCAAAACAGCCTTAATTTCCGGCCATTCCGTAAACACAAAGCAAATATTGGCTTTATCCAATGCTTCACTTACAGAAGCAACATAATGCATAGTTCCATTTTCCAGCTTTCCTTCCGGGAATAACTGCCTTGAACGCTCTGCTCCCTTAGGGTCGTACGCATATACATCTGCTCCTGCTGCCAAAAGCAATTTTAAATTATCAATAGAGGGCGCCTCCCGCAGGTCATCTGTACCCGCTTTAAAGGTAAGACCAAGCACCGCCGTTTTCAGGCCGCTGAAGGAAATCATCCTCTCCTTTGCCTTCTCAAATAATCTGGTCTTCTGAGCACTGTTTACCTCCACGCAGGCCTCCACTGTCTTTAGCTGATAGCCATGCTCTTTCGCCAGAAATTTCAGTGCCTTGGTATCTTTAGGAAAACAGCTGCCTCCAAATCCAATCCCCGCGTTTAAAAAGCGGGCGCCAATCCTCTCATCATAGCTCATGCCTCTGGCCACATCTGTAATATCAGCTCCAACCAGCTCGCACAGATTAGCAATATCATTCATGTAAGAAATCTTAAGTGCCAGAAAATCGTTGCAGGCATACTTGATCATTTCTGCGGAACGCCTTTTTACAGAAACAATGGGAAGTCCAAAGGGTTCATAAATCTTCTTAAGCAGGCTCTCCGCTTCCTTGCTTTCTGTTCCAATGATGATTCTCGCTGCATGAAGCGTATCATGAACAGCCGTGCCCTGCGCCAGAAATTCAGGGTTGGAGGCCACCTCAACCTTGACGTCATGTACCAGGAAGTCCTTAATAAACTGCTCTACCTTATCATTGGTTCCAACCGGAACAGTGGATTTTACTACAACCAGACAATCCTTTTCTATTGTCTCAGCAATCTGCCTGGAAACCGTAGCGATATAGCTTAAATTTGCGCTTCCGTCCGGCATCTCCGGCGTACCTACTCCAATAAAAACAACATCTGCATCTTTATACGCGGCTTTGTAGTCAGTGGTATAATGCAGCCTTCCTTCTGCATTGTTCTTTTTCATCAGTTCTTCCAGTCCCTCTTCGTAAATAGGGGAAATCCCCTGACGCATGATCTCCACTTTCTTTTCATCTACATCCACACAGGTTACGTCATAGCCTTTTTCTGCAAAGCATACGCCTGCTACCAGTCCCACATATCCTGTACCTGCAACTGCAATTTTCATTTACCCCTTCTCCTTCTTAATGTTGATAGTAACGCAAAAACCACTCCGCAAATTTCTCCAATCCCTCCTCAATGGTAGTGGAGGGCTTAAATCCATAATCGTCCATCAGATCCTTAACATCCGCATAGGTTTCATAAACATCTCCGGGCTGCATGGGCAGATATTCTTTCTTTGCTTCCTTTCCAAGACACTTTTCCAGCACAGCAATGTAATCCATAAGCTTCTCCGGCTTATTATTTCCAATGTTGTAAATCTTGTAAGCAGCGCCATTTTCATCCTTCTTCGGCGGATTGCAGAGAATGTTTTCAACTCCCTTTACAATATCATCAATATAGGTAAAATCACGCCTCATATCGCCATGATTATAAATCTGTATGGGTTCATCCGCCATAATCTTCTTTGCAAACTTAAAGTATGCCATGTCAGGCCTTCCCATAGGGCCGTAAACCGTAAAGAATCGAAGTCCGGTAAGGGGAATCTGATATAATTTGCTGTAAGAATAAGCCATAAGCTCGTTAGATTTCTTAGTGGCCGCATATAAACTTACCGGCTGATCCACCTTATCTTCCGTGGAAAACGGCACCTTCTTATTCCCCCCATATACAGAACTGGAGGAAGCAAACACCAGATGCTCCACCGGATAATGGCGGCATCCTTCCAGAACATTAAAAAATCCTACAATATTGGACTGAATATATGCATCCGGATTATCAATGCTGTAGCGCACACCTGCCTGTGCCGCCAGATTCACCACAATCTGCGGGGCAAAATCCTGAAATGCTTCAAATACCGCTTCCTTATCCGCCAGATCAGCCTTCACAAAGCGGTAACCCGGATATTCTTTCAGGATCGAAAGCCTGTCCTCCTTAAGAGAAACCTCGTAATAATCATTTAAATTATCAAGTCCCATTACCACCGCGCCCTTTTCAAGAAGCGCTTTTGATAAGTAAAAGCCTATAAACCCGGCTCCTCCGGTAATGAGATAACGTTTCGTTACATCAACCAATTTCATAAGACGTCCTTTTCCTGTTTTTATATATTACCAGATATATTTTATAATGCATATGACTTTTAGTCAATTCTCAGAAAATACACCAGTACGCTGTGTCCCCAATAATAACAAGCTGCTGCGACAAATCAAGATAATCCCAATTCCTGTCCTTAAAATATTGGTCATAAATCTCCTGTTGATTTCCTATATCCTCAAAATGCCGCCCCGTCACTTTCCATATAAGGGAGTTTGTTGCGGTTCCCAGTGTCCTTTCGTTAATCTGATGAACATGATAGTTTACCTCTTCATAATTATCCGGAGCATCTATATCCTTGTAAATCGCTATCCTGGTAACCCTGGTTCCCGTTTCTTCCTCGTATTTCAATACCTCCTGATACATCATGCTGACATAGACTTCATCCAGGGTATTGCTGACAAAATGATTTGTTACCACGAAGTCGGAAAAAAGAAGCTGTATCAGTATATATCCCATACATGCCGTCGTAAGCAGTTTTCGCATTCCTGTGGTGCATACAGCATAGGCCGTCACAGCCAGCATTCCCTGCAACAGATAAAAACAAAAAGCCATCCTTGGAGGAAAAGAAAAGGATTCCTGCATAAAGGGGATTGCATAAAGCATAACCATGCTTCCCAAAAAAACAATCAAAATAAATGGAAATTTTTTCAACGTTTTTGACTTTATACAGCTATAGACCATCAGGGCAAACACACCTAATATGAATAAAAGCGGCAGCCACAAATCAGGGAAAATTTCCATGCTGCTCCTGTACAGGCTTATAAGGCTTGCCTCAAAATCCGTAAGCTTCTGATGTCCATCTCCCCATCCTGCATATTTTCCAAATTTTTCAATAACACCAAGTTTTACCAACAATTTAACACTCAGAAGATTCAGCACACCGGCACTCATACAGGCAATAATGCCAAACAACTCCTCCTTAACAGCCTTTAGCGTCAGTTCCTCCCTGTGCTTTAAGCAGATATAAAAGGCAATTAGAATTGCCGCAAAAATCATTGTGTACTGATAAGAGCAGGCCCCCGCCAGAAACAGCAAAAACATGGATATGTACCTTTTTCTGGTAAATTGCAGTACTCCTAACGATGCCATGAAATATCCAAACCCAAAATAAGCGCTGCATTCGCCAAACATTAACAGTTCAGCAAAAAGCACATTTAAAAATACCAGATTCACTCCAAAAAACCAGCCGATCCTCCCCCATTGCTCCTCTGGCTGCCAATCTTTAAATATTTTCTGAACAACCAGCATCGCCATTGCAAAAAATAAAAATGCAAAAAACATGGTAATACTCAAGTTGTTGGTTACCCTGAGCCCAAGCTTCATCAATATGGCGTCCCCAAGCGCAATGATAAATCTTCCGTCTGCCAGGTTCCAGAAAATATCTGCGTCCTGTGATGTCATATGGGAAACCGTGTCTGCATTAAAACTTTTTCTCAGCATACCTCCCCAGAAGATCAGCAGCATGGATAAATTAATTGCCAATCCGATAGCATAATTTTTATACTTTTCAGTCCTCATGTATTAACTCTCTCCCTCAAATATATTGTCGGTCCTTTAAAGAATGTGCAGGTATGCTTCGGTACCTTATTTCCCTCCACGCCCCAAAAACTGTAAAAGCACTCTGCATGTCCGCAAAAAGTCGATGACAAACGCGCCTTTGATCCCATTGTCCTTAAGCGCTCTGTGCCCTTCCTTTAAGGATAACAGATAGCTCCCTGTACTTCCCGTGCTGGTTCCTCCATAGTACATCTGGATAATTGTTTCTGGCAAATATGCCAGCCGGTTGTTTTTATCCTTCAAAAACCGGATCATAAATTCATAGTCTGCCGCAATCCGATACTCCGGGTTGTACAGGCCATACTTCTCGTAGATCTCCTTTTTAAGAAACAGGGTGGGATGACCCGGCATCCACCCCAGGTACAGGCTTTTCTGGGGGCCCATCCTCCAATATCTGACCACCTTCTCATCTGTAGCATAAACCAGATTTGCATGGGCACCCACACATCCCGGATTCGCTTCTATCAGCTGAACCATTTTAGCGACCACTGATGCTTCCCGAAACAGATCATTAAAAAAGACGATAATATCGCCGGATGCCATGGGATAGCCCTGATTCATGGCGTCATAAATTCCGCTGTCCCTTCCTGCACTCCACTTCACAGTATACTTACTTTCCTCTTCATAAGCTTTTATGATTTCCTGAGTGCGGTCTGTTGATCCCCCATCCTTAATCACTACCTCGATTGAAGGATAATCCTGCATTTCTATACTGTCAAGGGTCCTTTTCAGATTTTCTTCACTATTGTAAGTGGTCAGAATCAGGGATACTTTCTTCATGTCTTTTATTTCCTTTTTAAGCTTTTAATCTGATTATTCATATTTCAATAAACCAATTTGTTTATCACAAATCAGCGGAACTTTGTTCAGAAAAATATTCTTTGTTGTTCTTCTGTTGTATGTGGGATCAGCTATAAAGAGCATATTTCCCATAGAGGTACTATATTCGCAACACCACAGGTAATGTGGCATATTTATCTGCAACAATCGCATTGCCTCTTTATGAATATCCTGAACAATTGTTGTACTGCGCACCATATTCTCATATAGAAAACGTTTTACTTCCCTGTTATCAACAAGCAATGTGCGTCGTTTGCTGCTATCGCCTTGATCTCCCATGACCTTACTCATATTTAATTTCTGCAACATATCATCCATATGCTTTTTAAAATTATCGTATAAAATATACACCTTCTCATGAATTGGATATATAATAAAGCTCTTATTTGCCTCCAGTCCCTCACATAAAGTATTCCAGTCAACTAAGTCAACAAAGCCCACATTATCATTCATTATCAACTGCTTTAAATAATAACCTGAATCATCATATACAAGATACCTCTTACCATCTAAGGCGCTGGAATGTCCAATAATCTGAATTACATGCCTTTTTGCCTTACTCTCATCTTTTTCATCTCTTATATGCAGTCCAACCAACACCGGAATAGCACTTTCCACACAATAGTCGATATACTCCTTAAATTCTTCAGGATTCTTTTTATACACCTGATATCCGCAGGGTATATTATGGTTATATAAGATTTCCAGCATCTGTGTTGGCAGCAACCCCTGTGAAGGATATATCTTTGTTTTATTAGAATGATATGAATTATTAATATTTCCTATCCGTATCTTACTATAATCATACTGTGAATGCAGATATTTTGACATGGAAATAAGACATGCCTGTGCACAGGCTACTACCACATTATCCTGTACAAAAAGCGGATATGTATAAAACACGATTTCTACACCGTTAATATGCACTTTCTTCTTATAGGTCATAGCATTTACCGGCCTATTATTGTATTCCAAATACTTCCAGTTTGGATAAATATAGGAAAGCATTATTTGTGTTTCATTAATGGTTCTCAGCGTAAAACATCCTCCGTAAAGATCAGCATCCAGATTTTCTCCAATAAAAAGATGAATTCGCATCACAGTATTTTTAACTTCATAAGATGTATTAATATAATGAGTGCTGATCATGTCTTTCCATTCCGTCTCAACATAATGCTTTTCAAAAACAAAAAAGCGAGGACTGTCCTCACTTCCGGCCATAAAGTCCAATCTTGGGAAAACATATTTTTCTAATTCCTGCTGTAACTCCTGATATGGGATTGAAACTACCTTTCGAATTGCATGTGTAAGATTTATCAGATCAAACTTCTCAAGTTCACCTTGGGGCAATATTTCCTTCATCATAAAACCACCCCAAAGCTTTCGAGCATTTCCAAATTGCCTATTTCCTGTTCTGCAAATCTTCTTTCAGCCTCTGCAATTTCTTCAGAACGCCTAAGAGCACCACAAAAATCTTTGTCATACCCCTGCATATTTTTTTTCAATTCTAAATAGATTTTTTCTTTCTGTGACATTTTAACCTCCGTAAAACTCATACCTGTTTAATATGCCTGATATGTTTCTCCAGCAATATCCAGTGCCTTAAAATCATCATCTATGTCAAGTCCTTCAATGTATGTAAAAACCTGTTCTTCAAAAATATCTTTTTCCTTCACTTTATTCTTCTTGCTATCTTTTGTATCTTTCATCAATATCCCTCATATATTACACAATACAAACAATATACGTAATAAACATTCCGAACGAAACTATCATAACTCCCAAGCCAACATATGCCACAATAATCCATTTCAGGGTTTTATCATTGTTCTGTCTCATTCTTTTCGTAATAGTATCATTCCAAAGGATTTCCTGGTATATCAGTTTACACTCTGTACTATATTTTGCAGGTTCATTCTGCACCTTTTTTAATTCTTCAATTCCAAGAGGAAACTGCTTTATTTTTCTGGGACGTTGTATCATTAAAGTGCTCAAAATGCCTGCTATACCTGCTGCTAACATCAAAAAATACAATCCCCAAAATGTAAATTCTGCAGTGTCTATATCATTCATCTTAGAAATGACAGAAACTGCGATATTAAAAGCAGTTGCCAGCAAGGTTAAATATTTAAATAAATACTCTGCTTTATTTACCGTAATTCTTTGTCTTTCTGTTTCCTGCTCATACGCTCTTTTAGCGGACTGCAGACAATAATTCAAGGCCTTCAGGTCTTCCATATTACTTCCTCTTTACTGCAAACGCTTAAAACATCGGTTGCTACTTATTCTAGCATATCCAAATTAGAGCTTCAATCGCTACATCTGCCAGTGGTTTTTTTTTAAGCACAAGATTTTGTAACGCCTTTATCACAGCAGCCTCACTGCAAACTTTTTACACAATCCAGCCATAGTTTCCCGCCTTTGTCTTGTTGCTGCGCCATGCGGATAGCCATACGCAATTCGCTGTTTTTCATAATATAGTCC
>USJG01000002.1 GCA_900554925.1 uncultured Lachnospiraceae bacterium | reverse complement strand
GAGGTAAATCAGGAGGATATATACGGTCTCGTTTCTGCCGGAGTGGAAAAAGCATATCAGGAGTTTCTCTCCGCAAAGGAAGAGGACGACGTGAAGTTTTATTGTGTAGGGCATTCGGTGGTCAGGTTTTATTTAAACGGCTATCCTATGGGAAATCTGGAGGGGCATAAGGCCAGGACCATAGGGGTGGATCTGATTGCCACCTTTTTACCGGATGACGTGGTAGATGGCCTGTATAAGGCAGTGGAGCTGGCAGGATTATCGGTTGCAAGTCTTACGCTGGAGCCTATTGCGGCGATTCAGCTTGCGATTCCCGAAAGGTTCCGTATGTTGAATATTGCGCTTCTGGATGTGGGAGCAGGGACTTCGGATATTTCCATAACCAATGATGGATGTATTTTGGCTTATGGAATGATTCCCATGGCGGGAGATGCGATCACGGAGGAAATTGCAAGGCATTGTCTGACAGATTTTGCCACCGCAGAGCAGATCAAGCGGGATGCGGGAGAAATGGACACCATATCTTATACCGATATTATGCTTTTGCCCCAGACTATCAGCAGTGAAGAAATAAAAATGGTAACTGGGGATCTGATAGAACGGATGGCGGCACAGGCAGCGGATAAGATTAAGGAGTTAAATGGAGACAAGGCGGTAAGTGCAGTGTTTGTGGTAGGCGGCGGTGGAAAGATGCCGGGATATACAGACGCCATTGCGGACAAGCTGGGAATTGCCAGAGAACGTGTGGCTCTTCGAGGCGAGGAGGTTATGCAGCAGATCGTATTTCAGGAAGAGGTTAAGAAGGACAGCCTCCTGGTAACGCCCATAGGCATTTGCCTGAACTTTTATGAGCAGAGCAATAATTTTATTTTTGTAAGCTTTAATGATAACAGAATCAAAATTTATGATAATAACAGATTGAGTGTTGCGGATGCCGCAATGCAGGCACAATTTCCCAATGATGGCCTGTTCCCTAAAAGGGGCAGGGAGCTTAATTTTACAGTAGACGGAAAGAAACGCATGGCCAGGGGGCACATGGGCGAAGCGGCGGTCATTACTGTAAATGGAGAGCAGGCAGATATTAATACGCCGATCCATGCAAATGATATTATCCGCGTTATAGAATCCACAGCAGGGGAAGGAGCGAGAATGACTCTTGGCGATTTGCCGGAAACCTCAGAAATTCTCACTGTATATGTAAATGAAAAGAAGGTGCAGGTTCCCAGATTTGCAAGTGTAAACGGAGCCTTGCAGTCAAATTATTATGAGCTTAGGGAAAATGATGTAGTTGAAATATTAAATTACTATACGGTGAGACAGATTGCCGAGTTTATGGATGTGATGCTGGATCCTCACATGAATCTTTATGTAAATAATAAGCTGGCAGACCTGGAAACGCCGGTTTACGAGAACTTCTCCGTGTTGTGGACTATGGAGAAGTTAAGCGGGCCCGAAAGGGAGGAAGCTGCTGCTATGGGTGATGGGGAGGAAGGCTTTGATACGGACAGCGCCGATGTGAAGGAGCCTTTGGAAAACGCCTCCATACAGATTATTGTAAACAGAAGCCCTGTTACCCTGAATGGGAAACAGTCCTATGTTTATGTGGATGTGTTTGAAGCCATTGATTTTGATTTATCCAGACCCAGAGGGAAAGGGATCGTTACCACGCTCAATGGACGCGCGGCCCAGTATCTGGAACCGATCCATTCCGGGGATGTGATTGAAATATACTGGCAGGAATAGATAGGCAGGGAGATAAAAATGAGAATTTGCAGTATTGCCAGCGGAAGCAGTGGAAACTGTATTTATGTTGGCTCAGATACCACCCATCTTCTGGTGGACGTGGGAATCAGTGGAAAAAGAACGGAAGCGGGATTAAAAGAGCTTGATCTGTCCATGAGGGATATTGACGGGATATTTATTACCCATGAGCATGCAGATCATATAGCCGGTTTGGGAGTACTGGCCCGAAAATACAGTGTACCCATATATGCTACCGGAGGAACCATAGAGGCAATCCAAAAAAGCACTTCCGTGGGAGAGATACCGGAGGAGCTGTTTCAGAAAATACGTGCGGATGAAAAGATTATCATTAAGGATATTGTCTGCAATCCCATGAAAATATCCCATGATGCGGCAGAACCGGTGGCTTACCGGATATCCCATGGGAAAAAAAGAGTGGGAATCATTACGGATCTGGGAACCTACAATGACTATACAGTGGAATGTCTAAGAGGGATGGATGCTCTTTTGCTGGAGGCAAACCATGATGTGAATATGCTTCAGGTAGGTCCCTATCCCTATTATTTGAAACAGCGCATTTTAGGAGACCGGGGACATCTTTCCAACGAAAGAGCCGGGCAGCTGTTATGCGATCTTTTACATGATAATTTGCAGGCGGTTATGCTGGGGCATCTCAGTAAAGAGAATAACCTTCCGGAGCTTGCTTATGAGGCAGTGCGGGTGGAGGTTACCATGGCATGCATAAATAAAGAACAAACAAAAGATTGCAATACTCAAATTAAAACTTCTGATTTTCCCATGTATGTTGCAGCCAGGAGCGAATTATCTCCGGTGATACATATTGCATAGGAAAATTTGATAAAAACATTTAAGCAGAACTCAGAAAAGGAGAATAGAAATGAATAAAACAATTATTACAGTAGTAGGGAAGGATACGGTAGGCATTATTGCAAAAGTCTGCACTTACCTTGCTGAAAACAAAATTAATATTCTTGATATTTCACAGACGATCGTTCAGGGTTATTTTAATATGATGATGATCGTTGACACTAACAGCATGGAAAAGGATTTTGGCAAGATGGCAGATGAGCTTCATATGCTGGGGGAAGAAATCGGTGTAGACATCAAGTGCCAGAAAGAAGAAATTTTTGATAAGATGCATAGAATTTAGATAAAGTCAAGTGATGCATGGAAAGGAAATTATGATTAATTTATTTGAAGTAGTTGAAACCAATGAAATGATTACCAAGGAAAATCTGGATGTCCGTACCATTACACTTGGCATCAGCCTTTTAGATTGTATCGACTCTGATCTGGAAAGATTAAACGAAAAAATCTATAACAAAATATATGACGCGGCAAAGGATCTGGTAAGTACAGGGGAGGAAATATCCAGAGAATTTGGCATTCCCATTGTAAATAAAAGAATTTCAGTAACCCCCATTGCGCTTATTGGTGGGGCGGCCTGCAAAACACCTGAGGATTTTGCCTCCATAGCCAAAACCCTTGACAAAGTAGCCCATAAGGTGGGGGTAAATTTTATCGGCGGATATTCAGCGCTGGTGTCTAAGGGGATGACGCCTGCCGATGAGCTTTTGATCCGCTCCATTCCCCTTGCGCTTGCCTGCACAGAAAGAGTGTGCAGTTCAGTCAATCTTGGCTCCACCAAGACAGGCATTAATATGGATGCTGTAAAACTGATGGGTGAGATCATTAAGGAAACAGCCAGGGCTACAGAAAAGCAGGATTCCCTTGGATGTGCCAAATTGGTAGTATTCTGCAATGCGCCGGATGATAATCCTTTTATGGCCGGAGCATTTCATGGCGTAACAGAGGCAGACAAGATTATCAATGTAGGTGTCAGCGGCCCCGGAGTTGTAAAAAATGCCCTTAGCAAAGTGCGCGGGGAAAATTTTGAGGTGCTTTGTGAAACCATCAAGAAAACCGCTTTTAAGGTTACCCGTGTAGGACAGTTGGTAGCCCAGGAAGCCTCTGAAAGACTGGGAGTACCCTTTGGAATTGTAGACCTGTCTTTAGCGCCTACACCGGCTATCGGCGACAGTGTAGCAGATATTTTGTGCGAGATCGGTCTTGAATATGCAGGAGCGCCGGGAACAACAGCGGCTCTTGCCCTGTTAAATGATCAGGTTAAAAAGGGAGGCGTTATGGCGTCTTCTTATGTGGGCGGGCTTAGCGGCGCGTTTATTCCGGTCAGCGAAGATCAGGGAATGATCGATGCAGTGGAGGCAGGCGCCCTTACCCTGGAAAAGCTTGAGGCAATGACCTGTGTATGCTCCGTAGGTCTTGACATGATCGCGATACCGGGGGATACAAGAGATACCACTATTTCCGGTATCATAGCAGATGAAATGGCAATTGGAATGGTCAATCAGAAGACTACAGCGGTACGTATTATTCCTGTCATCGGAAAAGGCGTAGGAGAAACCGTTGAGTTTGGCGGTCTTTTAGGGTACGCGCCTATTATGCCGGTAAACCAGTTTTCCTGCGATAATTTTGTAAATCGCGGCGGAAGAATTCCGGCCCCTATCCATAGTTTCAAAAATTAATATATTCTGCTGGCAGGCAGGATAAATGAAAGGTAAAAACGGAAAGGCACAGGTAGCAGTATGGATTTTAATGCGGTATATCACAGAGCAAATGATAATTATTGTTATCCCCTGGACGACAATAAGCTGATTATCAACATCAAAACCGGCTATGATGTGAAATATGTCAACATCATTCAGGGAGATCCCTTTAAGGCTGGTATATTAGGCGGAGGAGAAACCTGGACCGGGGATGCGGTCAATATCCCCTTTAAGAAGCGGCTGAAAAATCAGTTGTGGTGGACCACTACGATTGAACCGCCTTTTAAGCGGCTTAAATATTTCTTTGAGCTGCAGACGGAAAACGAAAAGTGGTATTACTTTGAGGATGGGATTATCAGTGAGGCGCAGATGAATCTGGAGGGGAGAAGCCGTCAATGCTTTGTTTTTCCCTGGATGAATCCGGATGATATTAACAAAGCTCCGGAGTGGGTAAATGAAACAGTATGGTATCAGATCTTTCCAGAGAGATTTTGCAATGGAGACCCTTCCAATGACCCCGAAGGAACACTTCCCTGGAGAGAAGAAGGAAGTGTTACCAATCAGGAATTTTTCGGAGGAGATTTACAGGGGATCATAAATAAACTAGATTATCTTGAAAATCTTGGGATTACAGGCCTATATTTAACCCCTGTGAACCAATCACCCTCCTCCCATAAATATGATACTTCAGATTATACCAGAATAGATCCTCACTTTGGAGATGAGGACACCATGTATGCTTTGGTGCAGGAGGCGCATAAGCGCGGCATCCGCGTTATGTTAGATGGGGTTTTTAATCACTGCGGCGCTGATTTTGCGCCATGGAAAGATGTGGTGGAGAAAGGGCCTGCTTCAGAATATTATGACTGGTTTATGATACGTCAGTGGCCCTTTGATTTTGAAAACGGAGCGGCACGAAATAAACAGTATTATAGTTTTGCTTTTTATGATTCCATGCCTAAATTAAACACCAACAATGCAAAGGTAAGAGAATATCTGTTGGGCGTTTGTGAAGACTGGGTCAAAAAATACGACGTAGATGGAATTCGACTGGATGTGGCAAATGAGATCTCTCACGTGTTCTGTAAGGAACTGAGAAAACGAATGAAGGCCATTAAGCCGGATATTTACATTTTAGGAGAAATATGGCATGATGCGATGCCCTGGCTTAGAGGGGATGAATTTGACTCGGTTATGAATTATCCTTTAGGGGAAAGCATTAAGGATTTTTGGATCGATAAGAGCCTTAGCAATGAGGATTTTGAGTTTACCATAAACAGATGCTATACGGGATATATGCAGCAGACAAATGATGTGTTGTTTAACCTTTTGGATTCCCATGATACCAAAAGGCTTCGTTCTGATGTAAAAAATATGGATGAGTTTTTCCAGCAGCTGGCAGTTTTGTTTACCATGCCCGGCAGCCCCTGTATTTATTATGGAACAGAAATTGCCATGGAGGGCGGATATGATCCGGACTGCAGAAGATGTATGCCCTGGAGTAAGATTGAAGGGGGAGAATTTGATGAGAGGATCGAAATGGTAAGGAGCCTTATCAGGCTTCGCAAAGAGGAGCCCCTGCTTCGTGACAGAAATTTCCATTTTCCTAATAAGATCAACAAAAGGCGGGTAATTGAATTTACCAAAGTGGGCTGGATGGATAATTATGTAGAGGTTATTATCAACTGTGAAGAGGAGGATATAGAAATTCCCAGAGAGGGAGAAGTGCTGTATAAAAGGCATTATATTGACAGTACTCTTCTGAAAAACGGAATCTTGATCCGCAGAATGAAAGGGTAATGATAAAACGAAAGAAAGCCTTAGGAAAATCTTAAGATAATCTGCATTGTTTCCGATACAGTAGTATGCTATAGTTTGTGTGTGAGTTAATAATACAATACAAGATTATGAGGTATTCTATGAAGAAGAACAAAAAATTTTTAATGTCAGCAATTCTTACGCCAATTCTGATGTCAGCGCTTTTTGGCTGTGGAAAAAGCGATACGCAGGATAAAGCAGAGGGAGAGGTTTATGTTCCGGAGTATCATCAACTGGCCATAGAAAGTGATTATATCAATAATGCTGCCGTGGCAGGAGATGAGGTGTTTTTATATTCTGTAACCTATGCGGATGAAAACGACCCAAACAGTAATTATGGTAATTTCATATATAAATATGATATGCTTGAAAACAAGGCAGAGAAGCTGGCTTATGAAATTGATGAAAACAGCAATGTAAGCGGCATGGCGGTAAACGCAGATGGAAATCTTGCCCTGGTTGTCGATCATTATGAATATCTTACGGATGAAGAGGGAAATTACACAGATGCTGATTACACCATGGAGCTTGAGCTTGTTTCAGCGGAGGATGGTTCTGTAATTGATTCCATGGATATTACAGAAATTTTTGGCGGAGCTGAATATGTGAATGTGCAGTATTTTAATGTGGATGCCCAGGGGAATTTTTACCTGTGTGACGGCGACAGTACCATACATATCATAAATAAAGATTTTCAAAAGGTTTGTGATATTACAACAGATGGATGGATCTTAAGCATGGCGACTTCCAGGGAAGGGGATGTATATGCTGCTTCCTATGGAGAAAGCGGGATAGAACTTAAAAAAGTCGATCCGGCGGGAAAGAAGCTGGGCGAAGCGATAAGCGGTTTTGCTGGAGGATATGGGAACTCTAATTTTTATGCCGGCTTAAACAAAAGCTTTTTGATCAGCAATAGTGAAGGACTTTCCACTTATGATTTATCTACGCAGACCTCGGAAGATGTTTTCAATTGGCTGGACGTAGATATAAACGGGGAAAACATAGCTTTTACAGGAGAACTTTCCGATGGACGTATCTGGGCGATTTCCCGCGATTATAATGGAGGCAGTGCATCGGGAGGGCCGGAATTCGAATTGATTTATCTGAGCCGCAAGAATGCGTCTGAGGTGACTGCAAAAGAAGAAATTATTTATGGTACACTGAGCTTAGACTCTGACACAAGGAAAAATATTATTGATTTTAACAAAACCAATGATAAGTACCGTATCAAGGTAAAAGAATATATGTCAGAGAGCGATTATGAGACAAGCCTGACCCAGTTTAATGCGGATATGACCACAGGGAACTGTCCGGATATTATTGATCTGTCCTATGGTGATTTTAGCCAGTATGCAAGTAAGGGAATATTGGAAGATTTGTATCCGTATATGGAACAGAGCGGAATAAATCAGGCCGATTATCTGGAAAATATATTAAAAGCATATGAAGTGGATGGCAGATTGTATGGAATTATGCCAAAGTTCTATGTCAGTACTGTATTGGTCAAGTCTTCACTGGTAGGAGATGCAAGCGGTTGGACACTTTCAGAAAACCTCGATTTCCTGGAAGAAAAAAATCCGGAAAATGTATTTCAGTACGGAAGCAGGGACAGTATATTTTATTATTGCATTTATAACAATATTGATGAATTTATTAACTGGGAGACGGGCGAATGTTTCTTTAACAGCCAGGAATTTATCAGAGCCCTTGAGTTCGCGGCAAAATTCCCGGAGGAACCTGATTACAGTCAGGATGACGAGGGAATTGCTTCCAAATTGCACTCAGATAAGATCCTGCTTATGCAGCATACCTTAAGTTCCGTGCAGGAATATCAGATGACGAATGGTCTGTTTGGTGAAAAGACCACTTACATTGGTTATCCTAACAGTGAAAGGAAAGGAAATCTGATTCAGCCTGTAGGGGGAAGTATGGGAATGTCGTCAAAATCCAAGCATAAGGACGGAGCCTGGGAATTTATGAAGACAATACTTTCGGATGAATTCCAGGACAGCCTGATAAGTGAATATGGCGGCTGGGGATTTCCTGTGAAGAAGTCGGCCCTTGATAAGCAGTTTGAATTGGACATGACACCTGATTATTATGAGGACGAGGAAGGAAATAAGATAGAGAATCCCAAGACAACCTGGGGATATGATGATTTTACAATGGAAATTATGGCGGCAACCCAGGAGGAGATTGATGCAGTACGGGAACTGATCGCATCTGCCGAAAAACTTTCTGGAAGTTTAAATATTCAGCTTATGAATATTATTAATGAAGAAGCAGAGCCTTTCTTTAAAGGACAAAAGTCGGCATCAGACACGGCAGCAATCATTCAAAACAGGATTCAGATTTATGTGAACGAGAACAGATAGGCAAGAGGGGATAGAAATGCATTTTCCCATAAGCATTAAAAAGAAAACAATAAAATCTGTCAAAAACAATAAAAAGTCCGGCAGTAACCGGAGAACGCGTAGAGGGAAACGGATATCCGCAGGGTATCTGTTTCCAAGCGCCGCCGGCGTACTGCTGTTTTTCGTGTTACCCTTTTTGATCGTAATCTATTATTCGGTAGTGGATAATCCTTTCAGTGGCCAGTTTGTATTTCTGGATAATTTTATTATGGTTTTTAAAAATGAAGCTTTTCAGCAGGCGGCAGGGAACACATTTACGTTTTCGGCAGTTGCAGTTCCGCTGGCGGTAATTTTATCCCTGATCCTGGCAATGATGCTGGAAAGCAAGATACCCTTTAAGAGCCAGTTTCGAACCTTTTTCTTAAGCCCTATGATGGTTCCGATCGCTTCTGTTGTGTTAATCTGGCAGGTACTGTTTCACTATAACGGAATGATCAATGAAATACTGGGGGTTTTTCATATTGATAAAATCGACTGGCTGAATTCAGACTATGCACAAATTGTAATTGTAATCCTTTTCCTGTGGAAAAACCTGGGCTATAACATGATTTTATTTATGTCTGCATTAAGCAGCATCCCTAAGGATATTCTTGAGGTTGCGGTTCTGGAAAGCGCCACGCCTTTTCAGATATTCTTTCATATAAAATTAAGATATATGTCCTCCACGATCCTGTTTGTAACGATCATGTCCCTAATAAATTCTTTTAAGGTTTTCAGGGAAATCTATCTTTTAAAGGGGGATTATCCTTATCCCACCATGTATATGCTGCAGCACTTTATGAATAATACCTTCAACAGGCTGGATTATCAGAAAATGTCGGCTGCGGCAATTATGATGGCCATTGTAATGGTAATTATTATAGGAATATTGTTCCTGACCGAGAACTATTTCGGAAAGGATGTGGAAGGATGAAAGTACAGGAAAGAAATATTCAGGGTTCCGGAAACAGGGAACTGGAACGCTGGAACAGAACCATAAAGAAGAAAAAGAAGATAAAACATGCCAGAAGACTGGTCAGATTGTCTTTGGCCACGATGGCTGCAGCCTGTTTTTCCGTTTTGTTTTTGATGCCTATCATACTGACAATTACAAATTCTTTTATGTCGGCTTCGGAAATATCTTCAAATTATGGACAGGTGTTTGCAACAAATGACACTGGCGGAAAGGTATATATTTCGGACACAGTGAACTTAAAGTTTATTCCTGATATGGTATCTTTCAGTCAGTATATAACAGTTTTATTTAAAAGCCCTGAATACCTGCTGAAATTCTGGAATTCAGTGATACTTGTGGTTCCTATCGTTGTTTTCCAGCTTCTGGTAGCGGCGGCAGCCTCCTATGGGTTTACCAGGTATCGGGGACGGATAAAGGAGATTATATTTTTTGTTTATATTATATTGATGCTGATGCCATATCAGGTCACACTGGTACCTAACTATCTTGTGTCGGACTGGCTTCATATTTTAGATACAAATTGGGCTATATGGCTTCCAGGCATTTTTTCACCTTTTGCAGTTTATCTGCTGACGAAATATATGAGAAGAATTCCGGTATCAGTGATGGAGGCGGCTCAGATAGACGGCGCCGGGGAATGGCAGATTTTCAGACGGATCTGTATGCCGCTTTGTAAAGGCGCCATGTGCTCCATAGCAATTTTAATATTTATAGATTACTGGAATATGGTTGAGCAGCCCCTGATCCTTTTATCTGATCAGGAAAAACATCCTCTTTCCGTATTCCTGTCGAAGATCAATTCCGGGGAAATTGGGCTGGCGTTTGCAGTGGCTACGATTTATATGGTTCCGCCCATACTGGTATTTTTATACGGAGAAGACTATCTGGTAGAGGGAATTACCTATCAGGGCGGTATTAAAGGATAACAGAACAAAGCATTCGGGAAAGGCAAAGGTTAAAGTCATGAATGAAAATGAAGGCAGAAAAAGAAGAGAGTGGGTCAAGAACGCAGCGATTATCTTTCTGATCATCATGCTGCTGCTTACCTTTTTTTCAAATACCATTATGAATTATTCGTTGCCCCAGGTGGCCACTTCCTACGTGCAGAGAGGTTCCATTACAGCGAAAGTCAGAGGCACAGGAAATGTGGAGGCAAATGATCCCTACAATGTTATCGTTAAGGATTCCAGAGAAATTGCAAGTGTGGCGGTAAAACAGGGAGATCAGGTTGAAAAGGATCAGGTGCTTTACTATCTGGAGGATACGGAAAGCGACGAGCTAAAACAGGCCGAGGATGAACTGGAGGAACTGGAGCTTGCCTATATGAAGGGCCTTTTTGGCGGAACTGTCTCGTCTGAAGTTGTCAATAAGGTTGCAAACGGAAACACAAATTCTTTTGCCTCCTACCAGGCAATGGTAACAGATATGCAAAATCGTCTTGATGCAGCCCAGCAGAGGGTGAAGGAATGTCAGACTGCACTAGACAATTTAACCCTGCAGAGCACGATCAATAATAATAATGCCGGAGTAGCTACTCTTTCTGACGAGATAGCCAAGGCGCAGGCGTCCACAGATTTAAGCAATGCTGAAACCGCCTTTAATAACTATAAAGCAAAAAGAGTGGCGGAATTAACAGCACAAATTGCCGAGGTAGAAAAGCAGATAACAGATTTGAACACATTGATTGCGGAGGCGGAAAAGATTGCGGAAAGCAACGGCGCAGGCAGTGGAACAACCTCCGGCGGATTGCAGGATCTTCAGGATAAAAAAGCCGAGACAGCGGCTGCTCTCAAAGAAAAAGAAAAAGAAATTGTTGATCTGGCCAAACTAGATAATAGTTTTACAAGTGGAAGCTATGCGGAAACGATTGATGGGGTAAAGCAATGGTTGGCTGAAAACACTGATAAACAACCCGATTATGCAACGATACTTCAGGAGTATGAGGTTGCCTATTCACAAGATAAAATTGCAGGCGATCTTTTAAACGAAGCCATGGATAATCTCACTGGCTACAGCAGCAATCAGGCAAGCCTGGAACAGAAAAAGGCGGAACTGACCAAACTGGAAAGTCAACTGGCCGAGGTTAATGCAATTACCGTAGAATCCAGCGGAGATGCCAGGGATGCTTTAAACAGGCTTGCACAGGCAGAGAAAAATATAAACGAAATCACCAGTGCCAATAAGCAGACTTCTGCCGCTTATCAAAACCAGATTGCCAATGCCGAGGCAGCTCTTAAAAATGCCCAGACGGTTTATGAACTGCTAAAAACGGAACAGACAGAGCTGGCAGCGGATATTAACGCGGAGCTTGATTTAGCCAAAGCCAGTAAAGATATTGCAGAGAAAAAAGAAGAAATTGCCAAACTTCGGGAAAAGTCGGAGGGTTCAGCAATTACAGCTCCAGTGGCCGGCATGGTGACTAATCTTGCTTATGTTGCAGGAGAGACGACCAAGCCGGAGGAGACCGCCGCGGTAATACAACCGGAGGGAAAGGGATTTACTCTGACTATCTCCGTGACCAACGAGCAGGCAAAGAAGGTGCAGGTGGGAGATACCGCAGAGCTGCAAAACGCCTGGTATTATGATGATGTGCAGGCGGTTTTATCAGCAATTAAACCTGACCCTGATAATCCGGGACAGAAAAAGCTTCTGGTATTTGATGTGACCGGTTCCAGTATCGTGTCAGGGCAGGCACTGAATATTTCAGTAGGGCAGCGCAGCGCAGAATATGAATTTGTAGTACCCAATAGTGCGCTGCGGGAAGATAATAACGGAAAATTCATTTTGATCGTTGAGTCAAAGAGCAGTCCCTTAGGCAACAGATATATTGCCACCAGAGTGGATGTGGAGGTGCTGGCATCTGATGATAATAATACTGCTATTTCAGCGGGCCTTTATGGATATGAATATGTAATTACAACATCAACCAAGCCTGTGGAGGCAGGAAAACAGGTAAGATTAAATGAATAATAATGTATAAGACAGCATAGTAAAAATGGAAGGAGGAAACCTGTGGCTTTAAAAATAAAATATTTTATAAAGGGATTATCGGTTAAGCAGATAGTGTTTTCTCTGATTACCATTTTGTCGCTTGCCATATATCTTGTATTAATGGTATGGTCGGATCATCAGGTAAAACAGCTGTTCGATCAGCAGGCGGCTGTAAGATGGGATGAGGAAGGTGGCAGTGCACAGGTAAGCTGTTTTTTTGCAGAAAATACGGAAGTGGATGAGTTCATGCTGATGAGTTTTGAAAGGCAGCTTGAGCAAAGTCTTCTGGAGGTTTTACCTGCCGAGGAGGTCTCGGAGGAAAACGAAAAGCGCATGTTTATTGACGCTTATAGTTCCCTTGGAACTATTACAGTTGCCAGTGAAAAGGGAAAAATTGAAGGTGTCAGTGCGGTGGGGATCGGCGGCGATTTCTTCCTGTTTCATCCCCTGCAGCTTGTGAGCGGAGAATATTTTTCAGGGAATGATCTAATGCAGGATTCCGTGATCCTGGATGAGGAGGCCGCATGGCAATTATTTGGCTCAAATGATATAGCGGGAAAGAGTGTGATGATAGGGAATGTTCCCCATTATATTTCAGGTGTTATCAGGAGACAGGAGGGCCGATTTGCAGAAAATGCCGGACTTGATAAGACAGTTGTCTATGTCTCAGATGAAACGCTGACAGCTTATGGTACCAGTGAGGGGATAAGCACTTATGAAGTGGTGGCGCCCGATCCGGTAAAGGGATTTGTTTATAATTGTATTAAGGAAAAGCTGGGAATAGAGGAAAATAAAATGATCGTGGTAGAAAATTCCTCACGCTACTTTGTTGAGTCTTTAATTCCCATCATACTTGATTTTGGAACCAGATCCATGCAAAATGACGCGGTAAAATTTCCCTATTGGGAAAACATAGCAAGAGGCTGGGAGGATGTCATGGCGCTGGTGCTTGTGTTTAAATTTCTGTTTTTGCTGATTCCGGCAGTGATCATCATTGTTTTCCTTATTAAACAATGGAAAAACAGGAAATTAACATTAAAGGATGTAGGAAATTTTATGATAGAAGCCAAAGATAAAATGTTAAAAAGAGTCCAGGGGGAAAAAAACAAATGGCAGCATTTTTAGGAGGGATTATGAAGCAGAAAGTAATAGTAACCAGTCTGATTCTTTTAATTTTAGCCGGACTGTGCGGCTGTGGAAAAAAGTCCGAAGACAGCAGTTCGCAGGCGATGGCATCTAAGGATTATATATATAAAATGGAAGATCTTGGTTTTGATCAGGAAAGCCAGTATGTTAGTCAGCTGCTCCGGGCAGGGGAGGCTGTTTATGCCTATGGTTTTAATTGGTCAGAGGAAACGCAGAATACAGTTCTTTCCTTTTATCAGATAAAGGAAGATGGAACGCTGGGAGAAATCTATAAGATTCCGGTGGATGAAAATGCCGGCATGAGCAATATTTCCATGGATAAAAACGGAGATATTTACTGTATCATCAACCGGTATCAGGCGGCAGAACAGTCAGAAACAGAAGCAGGCGAGGCTTTAGACGGAGAAGTAGAATATATTGATGAATATTATCTTACGAAAATGAACCTGCAAGGTGAAGAAATCTATTCTGTTAAGCTGAATGATATTCCGGAGTTTCAGAAGCTTGAGGAAGAAAACGGATATTTTTATGTTGGAAATATGATAGTTGACCAGGAAAAAGGTATCTATATAAGCATATTTGAACAGCTTGCAAAATTTGATATGGAAGGCAATTTTGTCAAAATGACAGGCAGTGAGCAAAATGAACTGGATGGTGCCTCTGTTATTCAATTGCAGGATGGCAGGATGGCCGCCCTTGTATATGAAGAAGGCGGATTGATGATCGCGCTTGCAGATTTAGATGCAGGTACTGTGGGAGAAAAATATAAATTGCCGGGAGTATCTTATGAATTCAGCTGCTATGCGGGAATTGGATATGATTTATATCTGGCTGATGCCAATGGAGTTTACGGGTACAATATCGGAGATGCGGATAAGACACAGTTATTGAATTATGTTGACTCCGATTTTGGATTTTACAATCTCTATAGCCTTGTGGCAATCAATGAGAGAGAATTTTTTGCCTTATATGATTCTTCTGATTCATCCAACACACCGGCCAAATTTACGAAAGTTGATCCTGGCGATGTGAAGGATAAAAAGCAGATTACCTTTGCCATGGTTTATACAGATTGGGACGTGCGCCGGGAGGTTGTTAAGTTTAATAAGTCAAATGAAGAGTATCGGATCAATATCATAAATTATAATTCCCTTTATGGCTCAGAAGATGATTACAATGCAGGCCTTAATAAACTGAACACCGATATCATTTCGGGAAAAGTACCTGATATTATCCTGCTGGAAAATTCCATGCCGGTTGACAGTTATATCAATAAGGGGGTGCTTGAAGATTTAAAACCCTATATTGAAAAAGATGAAGAGCTTGATATTAATAATTTTATGCCCAATGTTATTGAAGCTTTTTCTGTAGACGGAAAGCTGTTTACGCTGGTGCCTTCTTATTATATCAGTACATTGATGGCCAAGACCTCAGATGTGGGAAGCGAAATGGGATGGACAGTACAGGAAGCTATGGATGTTCTGGCGTCAAAGCCGGAAGGAACGCAGTTTATAAATAATGTTACCAGAGAATATATGCTTAATAACTGCATGACTATGGCTGGAGGCCAGTTTGTTGACTGGGAAACGGGCGTATGCAGTTTTAATTCCGATGGTTTTATTCAGATGCTTGAATTTATCAACAGTTTTCCGGAAGAGGTAGATGACGCCATGTTTACCGATGACTATTGGAATAATTATGATTCTATGTGGCGTGAAGGCAAGGTGCTTGCTGCTGAGGCGCAGTTGGGCGATTTCAGAAACTATAATTATATGGAGAAAGGGACTTTTGGAGAAAAGATCACCATGATAGGGTTCCCTTCGGCAAAGGGGAAGGGATCGGTAATTTTCCCGACCCTTAGGATCGCCATGTCTGCCAAGTCCGCAAATAAAGAGGGAGCGTGGCAGTTCCTTAGAACCTTCCTGACGGATGAATATCAGGAAAATAATGTAAATTATAGTTTTCCGATCAGTGTGAAACGTCTTGAGGAATTAGCTGCACAGGCAACCCAAAAATCTTATTATACAGATGAGAACGGTAATAAAGTAGAGTATGATGATACTTATTATGTGGGTGGGATTGAGGTTGTTATTCCGCCTATGACAGAGCAGGAGACAGAAGAACTCATGGAACAGCTCTACAGCATTACTGAAGCATATAAATATGACGAAAGCCTGCTCAATATTATCAAGGAAGAAGCAGCACCGTACTTTGCAGGGCAAAAGAGCGCTAAGGAGGTGGCATCTATTATCCAGAGCAGGGTGCAGATTTATGTGAATGAAAACAGGTAATAGCGGCTCAATTAGTTAAGGCAGTATGACAGGAGACTGTTTCCAGTCATTTAAAGGCGTTAATTCATATTTATTAAGCAGTACAGACTCATAAACAGAGGCGCAGTAAACGTCCTTTTCAAACATTTTCAATGCCTGGTCATCCAACAGGGAGGAGGCAGATGCAGGCTTTGAAATCAGAGGGATGGAGCTGTGCTTCTTTATTTTGGAAAGAAGGGGAGAAGCGCTTTGCCGAAGACCTAAAAGCCTTGCGTAAGGCACAAAAAGTTCTCTTTTGGTGATGACGGATTTATAAAACTCCGGGGTTTTTATATCCAATAAGATGTGCATAAGTACTCTGCTTATGCGGGTATAGGTTAAGTCCCTGGATTTTAAAAGACGGCAAAAGTCCGAAAAGCCGGTATAGGAAGAAATATTTTTGCAGATCTTATCCGACAGGTCAGGCGTACAGTCCAGGTAGGAAGAAAATCCGCCGGACTGTGCACTGAGCAGTTTATAGTGCAGCAGTCCTGAAAAATCATTTTCTGATACCATATAAGAGGAAATATGGCAGTCTTTTAATATCTGACAGGTTCCCTGGGGTACATAGCTGCTTACCGTTTCGGGAGCCTTTACAAGTGCATTTCGGACAGCGGAAGCAGAAGCATAATTCCAGGAAGGGTTTAAGGCAGATTCGTGATAACCGGCATCCTGACGCTTCAGGGTAAAGGCATGTATATTGCTGTGGGTGGCAAGAAGCGCTTTGCAGTATTCAAGCCCAAGAATATTGTTGGGGGAAGAAAACAGCTTTGGATCAAGATTCCTGTGGCTGACTTTAGACAGCGCTTTTTCCCTGGCGGCAGGGTAGGAATAGCCCTCCTGCAAACAGTCTTTGATTACGGAGTCATAGCCTGGGGCAGATGTCAGTATGCTGTGGGCACACTCCATAAGCGGGGATAAGTCCCCTGCTTCGCTGCCGAAAGATAAAATATCAACAGCTCCCAGTTGATTTAACAAAGTGATCCCGCCCCCTGCAAAGAATTCCGCACTGGAGAGAGAATAAAGACAGGGCAGTTCAATGACAGCATCCACCCCGCCTGCCAGAGCCATACGCGTGCGAAGATATTTATTGCACAGGGCGGGGCCGCCGCGCTGCAGAAAGTTGCCGCTCATGACTGCCAGAATATAGTCGGCGCCGGTTTGACGACGGGTTTCTTCTATCTGATATTGATGGCCCTTGTGAAAAGGATTGTATTCAGCTATAATTGCGGCGATTTTCATAACAAACGATTCCCTTATCATTTTAATCTTTGGGTTAAATGTAACATAAAACGAATAGGGAAGCAAATTTCCTGTTTAAATTGTTTTTTTATATTTTTTGTGAGGGAATACTTGCTGTGAAATAAGGATTGAGCTATAATTTTTGCATAGTGTGTACCAGGTATAATATTATATTTGCATGAAAGGAGAAGGGGTTATGTCATATATTGACGTGATTAAGGACAAAGCAAGAATGGACAGAAAGACAATTGTTCTGCCGGAAACCACTGATAAGAGAACATTGATCGCGGCAGCCCACATTATAAAAGAGGGAATTGCCAATATCATTATGATCGGCAACGAGGAAAAAATCATGGATGGGGCTACATGGCTGGAAATCGAACTGGACGGTGTGACGATTATTAATCCGGAGACATGCGATAAATTGGATGAGTATGTAGACTTATTATATGAAACAAGAAAAAATAAGGGAATGACCCTCGAAAAAGCAAGGGAAATTCTGTTAAGTGATTATCTGACCTTTGGAGTGATCATGGTAAAAGCAAATGATGCCGACGGCATGGTGGCAGGAGCCTGTCATGCAACAGCAGATACGCTGCGTCCGGCACTTCAGATTTTAAAGACAGCCCCCGGCGTAAAGCTGGTATCTGGCTTTTTCCTGATGTGTATACCGGACTGCGAGTACGGAGACAACGGAACCTTCCTGTTTGCGGATTGCGGACTGAATCAGGATCCTACAGCGGAAGAACTGGCGGCAATTGCGGATTCTTCGGCTAAGAGCTTTAAGAGTCTTGTGGGAAGCAAGCCTATTATCGCAATGCTTTCTCATTCCACAAAGGGCAGTGCGAAACATGAGTTGGTAGATAAAGTGGTTGAAGCTACCAGAATTGCACATGAACAGTATCCTCATCTTACGCTGGACGGCGAATTGCAGACGGATGCCGCGTTAGTTCCGCAGGTTGCTAAGTCGAAAGCACCGGGAAGCGAAGTGGCAGGCAAAGCCAATGTACTTATTTTCCCTAACCTGGATTGCGGAAATATCGGGTACAAGCTGGTACAGAGACTGGGAAAAGCAGAGGCGTATGGTCCTATGCTTCAGGGAATTGCCAAGCCTGTAAACGATCTTTCCAGAGGATGCTCATGGCAGGATATTGTTGGTGTTGTAGCACTTACCGCAGTACAGGCACAGTTGGCATAAGCGTTCTGTTTTAAAAGAAATAGTATTACTTATAAAAAATATCGGAGGAAAAAATGAAAGATAGTAATGTTTTGGTAATTAACTGTGGAAGCTCATCACTTAAGTTTCAGCTGATCAATTCCCAATCTGAAGAGGTGATTGCAAAAGGACTTTGTGAAAGGATCGGTATTGAAGGCAGCCAGCTTTCCTACACACCGGCAGGTGGAGAAAAAATAGAAACAATAACGCCCATGGAGGATCATACTACAGCAATCAGGCTTGTGCTTGACGCCCTTACCGATGAGAAGTGCGGAGTGGTAAAAAGCCTTGATGAAATCGGTGCTGTAGGGCATAGGATCGTGCACGGAGGCGAAAAATTTGCGTCCTCTACCATTATTACCGACGAAGTGATCAAAGCAATTGAAGAATGCAATGATCTTGCGCCATTGCATAATCCTGCCAACCTGATCGGCATAAGAGCATGTAAGGAGCTGATGCCTGATACTCCTATGGTAGCGGTTTTTGATACTGCATTTCATCAGACCATGCCCCAGGAGGCTTATCTTTATGGCATTCCCTATCATTATTATGAAGACTATAAGGTGAGGAGATATGGTTTCCATGGAACCAGCCATTCTTATGTATCACACCGTGCTGCCCAGATGCTTGGTCAGAATTATGAAGACCTGAAGATGATTATCTGCCATCTGGGAAACGGGGCCAGCATATCAGCTGTTAAGGACGGGAAGTGTGCGGATACTTCCATGGGGCTTACTCCTTTAGAGGGGCTTATTATGGGAACCCGTTCCGGTGACATTGATCCTGCCATCATTGAATTTTTGTGCGGCAAAGAAAACAAAAGTGTTCATGAAATATTGAATGTGCTAAATAAAGAATCCGGTGTGCTGGGACTTTCCGGCGGTTTTTCCTCTGATTTCAGAGACCTGGAAAAGGCATATAACGAAGGAAAGATCGAATCTGTCAGAACCATGAAGGCATATGCTTACCGGGTGGCGAAATATATTGGCGCTTATGCGGCGGCAATGAACGGAGTGGATGTTATCTGTTTCACTGCAGGTATCGGGGAGAACAATCCTCTGGTCAGAAGGATGGTGGCATCTTACCTTGGGTATCTTGGCGTTTCCCTTGACGAAGAGGCTAATGCAAAAAGGGGAGAGGATATTGTAATTTCCACTGCTGACAGCACTACAAAGGTGCTTGTGATCGCAACAAACGAAGAGCTGGCGATTGCCAGGGAAACAGTGGCCCTCATCCAATAAAAAAATTTTAACAGGTATTGACAAATAATATGACCGACGTTATAATTGTTGAGTGTGTGATTTGAGAATTGATGGTTATAGTTCTTTATCACATATATGATTCATAGGGAGCTTAATATGTTGATCAATCTGACTGATGTATTTACATCTGAAGGAAAAGACAGAAGAGAAAGCCTGGTATATGAAAAAGATAGCTTTTCTTATATGGGAAATGATTATCTGATTCGTGAGAAATCGCCTATAGATGTGACCTTTTCCAATATTGGAACCGGTAAGGTCCTGATTGAGGGAGGAATAAGGCTGGTACTGGAAATTCCCTGTGACCGATGCCTGAAGACGGTGGAAGTGCCTCTTGATGTAAGGTTTAAACAGGAGATAGTATCACCGGATGGCAAAAGTCAGGAAGAGGAACACGAGCAGGATTTTATGCTTGGCTTTGAATTGGATATAGAAGCTTTCGTGAACAGTGAAATCTTAATTAATATGCCTGTGAAGGTGTTGTGTAAGCCTGACTGCAAAGGAATATGCAAGCAGTGCGGCCACGACTTAAATGAGGGAGACTGCGGATGCGACACATTCGTTCCCGACCCCAGGATGGCAGCAATTAAAGATATCTTTAACGCGAATAAGGAGGTGTAACGATGTCTATTTGTCCTAAGAATAAAACTTCAAAAGCCAGAAGAGATAAAAGAAGAGCAAACTGGAAGATGAGTGCTCCTACATTAGTTAAGTGCAGCAAATGCGGCGCCCTGATGATGCCTCACAGAGTATGCAAGGCATGCGGTTCTTACAATAAGAAAGAAATCGTAAGCGTTGACTAATATTTAAACTGGTAATAAAGCAATCCATTTATCTGGATTGCTTTTTTGTCGTATGGGAAATTAGAAATATAACTTGATTTTTATAATGTGGTTTAGTATAGTAAAGTAGTACTTGGATGGAGGTAGGGCAATGGCAGAATTCGTAAATGTAGCAGTTGACGCTATGGGTGGCGATAATGCGCCGGTTGAGATCATTAAAGGCGCTGTGGAAGCTGTCAATGAAAACAGCAAAGTCAAAGTTTTTTTAACAGGTAAGGAAGATGTTATTCACAGCGAGCTTTCCCAATATACATATAATAAAGAACAGATAGAGGTGATCAATGCTTCGGAGGTTATCGAAACTGCGGAGCCGCCGGTTATGGCCATTCGAAGGAAAAAGGATTCTTCTCTGGTAAAGGCACTTTACCTTGTAAAAGAGGGCGTATGCGACGCTTATGTATCTGCCGGAAGCACGGGCGCTACTCTTGTGGGAGGACAGGTGATCGTAGGCAGGATCAAAGGCGTAGAAAGACCGCCGCTTGCACCGCTTATTCCCACGGAAAAGGGCTGTGCGCTGCTGATTGACTGCGGAGCCAACGTAGATGCAAGACCTTCCCATCTGGTACAGTTTGCCAAAATGGGTTCCGTATATATGGAAAGCGTTATGGGAGTTAAGAATCCCAGAGTTGGAATCGTAAATATTGGAGCGGAAGAGGAAAAGGGGAATGCCCTTGTTAAAGAAACCTATCCGCTGCTTAAAAACTGTCCGGATATTCACTTTATCGGCAGTATTGAAGCCAGAGATATTCCGGCAGGTCTTGCGGATGTGGTTGTCTGCGAGGCATTTGTAGGAAATGTTATTTTAAAAATGTATGAAGGAGTAGGCGGTACGCTGATCAAAAAGGTGAAGGAAGGTATGATGACTTCTCTTCGCAGCAAGATAGGCGCTTTGCTGGTAAAGCCTGCGCTGAAAAATACATTAAAGGCTTTTGATCTTGAGCAATATGGGGGCGCGCCCATGCTCGGCCTTAATGGGCTGGTGGTAAAAACCCATGGCAGTTCAAAAGCTGTTGAGATCAAAAATTCTATTCTGCAATGTATTACTTTTACAGAACAGAATATCAATCAAAAAATAAAAGAAAAAATAACAATGGAAGAAAATTAGAAAGGAAACTTGACAATGGAATTTGAAAAATTAAAAAAAGTAATTGCTGACGTACTCAACGTCGACCCTGAAGAAATCACAATGGAAACTACATTTGTAGATGATCTGGGAGCTGATTCCTTAGACGTTTTTCAGATTATTATGGGGATAGAGGAAGAATTTGATATTGAAATCCCAGCGGAAGATGCAGAAAAAATTTCTACTGTAGAAGAAGCAGTCAACCTTATTAAAAGCGCTCTTAACTAAAAAGCCCGTAACGGGCTTTTTTGTGGTGCAGATACCAGAAAAGTGGGGCAGCATTGCAGGAGATGCCTGCGATATGCATGGGGACTAATATGTATAAACAGGATGAATTAAAGAAACTTGAAGAAAAAATTGGCTATGAGTTTAAGGAAAAAGGACTTATTATGCAGGCTTTGACCCATAGCTCTTTTTCTAATGAACAAAAAATCAATAAATTTAAAAATTATGAAAGACTGGAATTTTTGGGAGATGCTGTTTTGGAGCTGCTCTCAAGCCGGTTCTTTTTTGAAACTTATCCGGATATGTCGGAAGGACAGATGACAAGGCTGCGTTCGTCCATGGTATGTGAACCGGCCCTGGCATTTTGTGCCAGAGATCTATCTCTGGGAGATTATATACTGCTGGGCAAAGGAGAAGAAGCTACAGGCGGAAGAAAGCGCGACTCTATTATTTCAGATGTGATGGAGGCGGTAATCGGAGCTATTTATCTGGATGGCGGCATAGAGGAAGCAGATAAGTTTGTGAAAAAATACATTCTTTCCGATTTGGAGGACAAGCAGCTTTTTTATGACAGTAAGACTATTTTGCAGGAAAAGGTGCAAAAGGAGGGAAAGAGTCTTGCTTATGAACTGGTAAGTGAAAGTGGCCCTGACCATGATAAGATTTTTATTGTGGAAGCTGTTATTGATGGAAAAACGGTGGGAAAAGGCCAGGGGCGGAATAAAAAAACTGCCGAACAGCAGGCGGCGTATCAGGTGCTGATTGGTCAAAAACCGGAAGAGTAGGTGTTGTATGTATTTAAAGAGTATTGAAATTCAGGGATTTAAATCCTTTGCTAATAAAATTGTATTTAAATTTCACAATGGAATTACAGGGATCGTGGGCCCTAATGGCAGTGGTAAGAGTAATGTTGCGGACGCTGTCCGCTGGGTACTGGGGGAACAGCGCATTAAACAGCTTCGCGGAGCCTCCATGCAGGATGTGATTTTTTCAGGCACAGAGATGCGTAAGCCCCTTGGATATGCCTATGTGGCCATTACGCTGGACAATTCGGATCATCAGCTTGCCATTGATTTTGAAGAAGTGACGGTTGCCAGACGAATTTATCGTTCCGGCGAAAGTGAGTATCTGTTAAATGGCGCCCCATGCAGATTAAAAGACGTAAATGAGCTGTTTTATGACACAGGTATTGGAAAAGAGGGTTATTCCATTATTGGTCAGGGGCAGATTGATAAAATCCTAAGCGGTAAGCCGGAGGAAAGAAGAGAATTATTTGACGAGGCGGCAGGGATTGTCAAATTTAAAAAACGGAAAGCGGCTGCCCAGAAAAAACTGGAGGATGAAAAGCAAAATCTGATCCGTGTAAATGATATTCTTTCAGAATTGGAAAAACAGATCGGGCCTTTGGAAAAGCAGTCTGAAAAAGCTAAGATTTATCTGAAAAAGAGAGAAGAGTTAAAAACGCTTGATGTAAATATGTTTCTGCTTGAAAATAACCGTTTGCAGGAACAACTGAAGGACGCACAGGAAAAGTTTGAAATTGCAAGTAATGACTTAGAGCAGACGACCCGGCAATATGAGAAGATCAGGGAGGAATATGAACAGATCCAGGGACAGATAGAAATGCTGGATGAGACCATCGAAGCTGAGAGAAACTCCCTGACAGATACCAGTGTGCTCAGGGGAAAACTGGAGGGCGAGATCAATGTGCTGAAAGAGCAGATCAAGTCCGCTAAAAGCAACGAAGAACATTTCCTTTCCCGAAAGGAAACTGTTACCAGGGAGATGAATGCAAAACTTAAAGATAAGGAAGGCATTCTTTCTGATAAAAAGGTAATTGATGAACAGGTAGCAGAAATTGAGCAGGCGAGAAATGAAGCCCGTGAAAAGCTGCTGGCTGTGCAGACAAGAATAGAACAGCTTAATAGCGATATTGAGGCCGGAAAGAATACGATCATTGACGCGTTAAACAGCAGGGCTACCATCAAGTCAAAGCTGGGAAGATATGATACCATGACCGAGCAGATCAATATCCGAAAGGCAGAGCTTACTTCAAGGCTTCTGCGCATCAAGTCTGACGAAGCGCAGCAGGAGGCCGCTATCAAGCAGCTACAGGAAGAATTTGAAAAAATAAATGAAGAAATCCGAAGCTTAAATGATTCACAGGAGCAAAAGGAGGAAAAGCTTTCACTGATCAGGGAAGAACTGGCAGAGAAAGATCAGAAGCTTCGTGATACACAGGTAAATTATCACCAGGAGAAGTCCAGGCTGGAGGCCCTTACGAATCTGACGGAGCGCTATGAAGGTTATGGCGGAAGCGTGAAGAAGGTAATGGAATGCAAGGAGCGTGAAAAGGGAATCATTGGTGTTGTTGCAGATATTATTAAAGTAGATAAGAAATATGAAACAGCCATTGAAACAGCCCTTGGCGGCAACATTCAAAATATTGTTACCGATGATGAAGAAACTGCAAAGAGGATGATTACATTTTTAAAGCAGACAAAAGCAGGAAGGGCAACCTTTCTGCCCCTTACAAGCATTACCAATCCGCAGGAATTTAAGAATCCGGAAGCTTTAAAGGAAAAAGGGGTTATCGGCATGGCCGATGAACTTGTTTCCATAGACAGTAAATATAAAAATGTTGCGAAAGCCATGCTGGGACGTATTGTGGTAGTGGATCATGTGGACAATGCTGTAAAAATTGCCAGAAAATTTGATTATGGCGTTCGGATGGTAACTCTTGAAGGGGAATTGCTGGTGCCTGGAGGCGCAATCAGCGGCGGCGCTTTTAAGAATAACAGCAATCTGCTTGGACGCAGAAGAGAAATTGAGGAACTGGAAGGAAAAGTGAAGAAGTTCCTGAAAGAAATAGACGTTCTTTTAAATGAAATTGAGGATACCAAGGCGGAAAGAAACAGGCTGAGGATAAGCCTTGAAGAAGATAAGGCAGCACTTCAGAGAAAGTTTATTGAGCAGAATACCGCCCGCCTTAATGTAATAAAAGCGCAGGAGCGTAAGGATGAAGCGTCGGAAGGCTCTATGGAACTGAAATCTGAAGAACGGGAAATTGAAAACCAGATTCAGGAGATTAAATTGAGTAAGCAGGAAATCCAGAAAGAATTGGAGGATTCCGAGCTTTTGGAAAAAAGGATTGAGCAGCAGATCAGAAAATTCCAGATGGAGCTGGAGGAAAAACGCAAAGAGGAATCTGAGCAGTCCGCCCATGTATCCGAATGGGATGTGGAAGTGGAAAAGATGCTTCAGCAGCAGGGATTCCACCAGCAGAATGTAGATCGTATTGACAGTGAGATCGACCGATATGCCAAGGAACTTGAAGAGATACAGGAAGGAATCATACAGAACAATGAAGATACTTTAAATAAGCAAAACAGTATTATCTCCATTGAACAGACAATCGAGGCATCTCATACCACACAGGGGGATACGGAAAAGAAGCTGAAGGAAGACATCGAAAAGAAAGAGAAGTTAGCCTTAAAACAGAAGAATTTCTTTACAGACAGAGAATCTCTGGCAGAAAAGATGACAGGTCTTGATAAGGAAGTATACAGATTAAATTCCCAGAAAGAAAAATTTCAGGAATCATTGGAAAGCCAGATCAACTATATGTGGGATGAATACGAGATTACGCTTTCAGATGCGGCCTCCATGAGGCAGGAAGCAATGACAGATCTGTCTGCCATGAAGAAAGAGATTGCTTCTTTAAAGGAACAGATCAAAAAGCTGGGGGATGTTAATGTAAATGCTATTGAAGATTATAAGAATCTGATGGAACGCTATCAGTTCTTAAAAACCCAGCATGACGATCTGGTGGAGGCAGAAAAAACGCTGGAAGGCATTATTGTGGAGCTGGATGGCGCAATGCGAAAGCAGTTTAATGAAAAGTTTTCTGAAATCGGAAAAGAATTTGATAAGGTATTTAAGGAATTGTTCGGCGGCGGCAAGGGGACCCTGGAACTGATGGAGGATGAGGACATTCTTGAGGCAGGAATCAGGATCATTGCCCAGCCTCCCGGAAAGAAATTGCAGAATATGATGCAGCTTTCCGGTGGTGAAAAAGCGCTTACCGCAATCGCGCTTTTATTTGCAATCCAGAACTTAAAGCCCTCGCCTTTCTGTCTTCTTGATGAGATTGAGGCGGCGCTGGATGAAAATAACGTAGCCCGCTTTGCGAAATACTTACATAAGCTTACAAAGCATACGCAGTTTATCGTAATTACCCATAGACGGGGTACCATGGAGAAGGCCGACAGACTGTATGGCATTACCATGCAGGAGAAAGGCGTTTCCACACTGGTAAGCGTAAATTTGATCGATAAGGAGTTGGATGACTGATGGCCGGTTTTTTCAGCAGATTAAAAGAAGGATTAAGTAAAACAAGAGATAATATTGTTCACGGAATTGATTCCGTATTCAGCGGTTTTTCCTCTATTGATGAGGAGTTCTATGAGGAATTGGAAGAAATACTGATCATGGGGGATATTGGCGTCAATGCTACCAATGATATTCTCGAAAAGCTCCGGAAACAGGTTAAGGAAAACCATATTAAGGAACCTTCGCAGTGCAAGGAATATCTGATAAACAATATCAGGGAACAGATGAAGGTAGAAGAAACTGCTTATCAGTTTGAACATGAGCAGTCGATCATACTGGTGATCGGAGTCAATGGGGTAGGAAAGACTACCTCTGTGGGAAAACTGGCAGGCTTACTAAAAGATCAGGGAAAAAAAGTGCTGATTGCCGCGGCAGACACCTACAGGGCGGCGGCCTGCGAACAGTTAACCGAATGGGCAAACCGGGCAGGTGTGGATATTATTACCGGTTCCCAGGGGGCAGATCCTTCCAGCGTGGTATTTGATGCGGTAAATGCGGCAAAGGCAAGAAATGTGGATGTTCTCATCTGTGATACAGCAGGAAGGCTCCACAATAAGAAAAATCTTATGGAAGAGCTAAAGAAAATGAACCGCATTATTGACAGAGAGTTCCCGGAGGCTTTCAGGGAAAATCTGATCGTGCTCGATGGGACTACCGGGCAGAATGCTTTAAATCAGGCCAGGGAATTTGGGGAAACTGCCAATCTTACAGGCATCATTCTCACCAAAATGGATGGAACCTCAAAGGGAGGTATTGCGGTAGCAATTCAGTCGGAGTTAAAAATACCGGTAAAATATATCGGAGTAGGTGAAAAATTGGATGATCTGCAGAAATTTGACTCGGAAGAATTTGTGAATGCGCTATTTGATATTGATGAATCAGGTATTCGGCAGGAATAGCAAATAAGATCGGCATAAAGAAAGGTACAGGCAAAGAACATGGAAGAGAAAATGTTGACACTGGAAAAATTTGAAGAAGCATCGGAAGCTGTTAAGAAGGTGATACAGGAAACTAAGCTGGTCTACAGTGACTTCTATAGTGCACAGATAGGCAACAGAGTGTATCTGAAGCCGGAAAATATGCAGTTTACAGGTGCATATAAGCTGCGCGGAGCTTATTATAAGCTAAGTACTCTTTCTGCGGAGGAAAGGGACAAGGGGCTCATCACAGCGTCCGCAGGAAATCATGCCCAGGGCGTGGCTTATGCGGCCAAATGTTATAATGCAAAGGCTGTTATCGTCATGCCTACCACAACGCCCCTGATCAAGGTGAACAGAACCAAGAGCTATGGCGCGGAAGTGGTTCTTTACGGAGACGTATATGATGAGGCCTGCGAACATGCCTATGAGCTGGCCAAAGAGCATGGATACACCTTTATCCATCCATTTGATGATCCGGTAGTAGCCACCGGACAGGGAACCATTGCCATGGAAATATTCAAGGAGCTTCCTCTGGTGGATTATATCCTGGTACCTGTGGGCGGAGGCGGTCTTGCTACAGGCGTTTCTACCCTTGCAAAGCTTTTAAATCCAAAGATCAAAGTGATCGGAGTGGAGCCGGAAGGAGCAAATTGCTTACAGGCGTCTGTTAAGGCAGGGAAGGTAGTTACACTGGATCATGTCAGCACAATTGCAGACGGAACCGCGGTTAAGACGCCGGGAAGTAAGATTTTCCCTTATCTTTGCAAGAACCTTGATGACATTATCACCATACAGGATGAAGAGCTGGTGGTTGCCTTTTTGGATATGGTGGAAAACCATAAGATGGTGGTTGAAAATTCAGGACTGCTTACGGTGGCGGCATTAAAGCATCTGAAGGTAAAAAATAAAAAGGTAGTCGCCATTTTAAGCGGCGGAAATATGGATGTGATCACTATGTCCTCTGTGGTACAGCAGGGGCTTATCATGAGGGATCGTATTTTTACGGTTTCAGTACTTCTGCCTGATAAGCCGGGAGAACTCAGCCATGTGTCTGATGTGATTGCAAAACAAAGCGGTAATGTGATCAAACTGGAGCATAATCAGTTTGTCTCCATTAACAGAAGTGCCGCAGTGGAGCTTAGGATTACCCTGGAAGCCTTCGGAAGCGAGCATAAGCATCAGATCATCCAGGCGCTGGAGCAAAATGGCTATAAGCCCAAGCTGGTACGCACCAATATTTAAATTGACAAGAGCATATATTTTCCATGGGAAAACCGCATACTATAGGTATGCGGTTTTTGGTTTCGGAGGATATTTGCCCATGAAAAAGATGATAAGGAAATATTTTGTAATAACGCTGGCGGCAATTTTGTTTGGAATGGGAATCAGTTTATTTATTGATCCCAACAACCTGGCGCCGGGTGGAGTTTCCGGTCTTTCCATTATTTTGAGCCGGATTTTCCCAGTTCAGCCCGGAACTCTGTTCCTGGTACTTAATCTGCCAATTATGTTTTTGGGCGCATGGAAATTTGGGACAAAATTTATTGTTTCCACATTATATGCTACTTTGATGGTATCAGCTTCTACCAATTTATTTGAAAAGCTGGAGCCTTTTACGAAAAATCCTCTTTTAGGAGGAGTGTTTGGCGGCAGTCTGGTAGCAATAGGAATAGGCTGGGTTCTGCGGGCGGGGGCCACCACCGGAGGAACGGACATTATAGTGAAATGTATGAAGCAAAGGAAGCCTTATATAAAAACAGGTACGATTTTTCTCGGAGTAGATGCAGTGATTATCGGCATAGGCGGTATTGTTTTTGGAAATGTGGAGACGGTTCTTTACAGTGTTATTTCGGCGGCTGTCACCTCAAGAGTACTGGATATTGTCCTGTATGGAAGGGATGAGGCCAAAATGATTTACATTATCAGTAATGCGGCGGACAGGATTACGGAGAGGATCTTAAAGGAACTGAATATTGGCGTTACCCATCTTTCGGGAACAGGTGCATATAAAAAAGAAGAAAAACAGATCATTCTTTGTGCGGTGAGAAAACACAGTGCCTATAAGGTGGAGGAAATCGTGAAGGAAGAAGACAGTTCGGCATTTATGATCATATCAAGCGCTACAGAAATATATGGTGAGGGCTATAAAAGCTATTTCGGGGAAAAACTGTAGCATTAAATTGATCTGGAAGAGATAATGTTATCTGGAAGAGATAAACAATTGAAAAACATTTGATTTCATACTATACTTAACTCATAAATGACAGGAACTATCAGCAAACAGAAAGGTTCAGAAGAAAAATGGCTAACAGATCAACCAGAAGAAGCAGAAGAAGAAGGCAGCTTAACCTGATTACCAATATTATATTCAGCTTAATAACACTGACAGCGCTGACTGGCTGCATTATCCTTTTATTACAGAATTACAGTTTAAAAAATGAAAGCCAGGAAGTAATAAGCAGACTGGAGGAATATGAAATTCTGGAAAGTGAGGGCATCTATACGAAGGCAGATCTTGACGCGGCGGAAGAAGAAGCGTTAGAGCGTGGAAGGGAAGACGCTTTTATGGATTTAAAGTCCGCCATAGTGGAAGGCTACTCTATATCAGAGGCATTGCGAAGATTTTATCCTGATGATGTAGTTGTATATGCAGATGGAGGATATAATTTTTTCCCGATATCAGAAACCCTGAAAAAGCATGATTATGTATATGAAAATTTTATCCAGCAGGAAAACGGGGAAATTATTTACACAGATGATACCCAGTCAGTACAGTCCCTGAAAGGAATTGATGTGTCAAGGCATCAGGGGGAGATCAACTGGAGAAAGGTTGCCGGGGACGGCGTTTCCTATGCCTTTATCCGTGCAGGCTACAGAGGCACAACGGAGGGCAGTCTGGTAGAGGACGAATATTTTAAAGACAATATAGAAGGAGCCCTTGACAATCATATTGATGTGGGAGTTTATTTTTATACCCAGGCAATCACTGAAAAGGAAGCCCAGGAGGAAGCTGAGTTTGTAATAGACCTGATAAAAAACTATGATGTGACTTATCCCGTAGTGTTGGATTTGGAGGAGGTAACAGACAGCTCGGCGAGAACCTCCAAGATGACCAGGGAAGAGTATACGAAGGCGGCGATTGCCTTCTGTGAAAAAATAAAGGAGGCCGGCTATACGCCTGTGATCTATGGTAATTTAAAGACCTTCATGATCATGCTTGATATGGAGCAGCTTGAGGATTACGAAAAATGGTTTGCCTATTACGATTCTACTGTTTATTTCCCCTATGCCTTCAGTATCTGGCAATATTCTTCTAAAGGAAGCGTAGATGGAATAAAGGGTGATGTAGATTTAAATATCTGTATGAAGGATTTTGCGCAGCAGAATGAAACATAGGAGCTGTGTGTCGGTTGAAACAGCAGATGCGGAAAGGCACGGTCATGGGATGGAAGAAGGACAGGAATCTGTAAAAAGAGGTTATCTCACAGAAAAGTTCAAACTGTTTCACTTAAAGGATAAGGAACCCAGGGAGTATGAATATCATTATCACGATTTTCACAAGCTGATCTGGTTCATTTCCGGTGCAGTTGAATATCATATTGAAGGTAAATCCTATAAACTGGAGCCTTATGATATTTTACTGGTCAATAAAGGAGAAATCCATAAGCCTTTTGTGGATTTTGTCACTACCTATGAAAGATATGTATTTTATATTTCGAGAGATTTTTTAGAAGAGCATTCGGAGAAGGACAGTGATTTGAATCTGTGCTTTGAAATGGCTCATAAGGAGCAGGGAAATGTCATCCGGCTTTCAGCAGCAGACAGCAGAACTCTGTTTGAAACGGTCAAGCTGCTTGAAGCTTCCTGGCAGAGCCATGCATATGCACAGGAAATGTACAGCAGGATCCTGTTTCTGAAATTGTTGATAGAGCTTAACAGGTGCTGTATCAATAATCCTGAGGTTTTTCACAAAACAGCCAGGTATGACAAGAAGGTGGTGGAGATGATTCATTATATTAATGAAAATCTTTCAAAGGATTTGAGCATAGAGTCATTATCTGCCAGATTCTATTTAAGTAAATATCACATGATGAGAAAGTTTAAAGAAGAAACAGGATATTCCATGCACCAGTATATATTGGAAAAACGGATTCTGGCCGCAAGAAATATGATACTTACAGGCTCCCTGGCCACTCAGGCCAGCGCAGAATGCGGATTTAAGGATTATTCCACCTTCAGCCGGGCCTATAAGAAGCTTTTAGGTCAGCTGCCCTCAGAGGATTATTGATAAAAGCCGGCCAAATTGCTGGAATTTTTCGGCTGTCAAGCAAAAGTGCTTGACAGCCTTTTGCGTTTGTAGTATTCTACACTAGGTGATTGCAGATGGAGAAGATTGTTGAGCAGGGACTTTTGTATGATTTTTATGGGGAACTGCTTACGGAACATCAAAAAAAGATATACGAGGATGTAGTGTATAATGATCTTTCTCTGACAGAGATAGCCGGCGAAAACGGCATTTCCCGTCAGGGGGTGCATGATCTGGTAAGACGCTGCAATCATACCCTTCAGGAATATGAAAACAATCTGCATTTAGTTGAGCGTTTTATGAAGGTAAAGGACAATGTATTACAGATCAGGGAGCTGACCTGTGATACAGAAATAACACGGGAAGAACTGATTGAAAAAATCAGCGCATTATCTCAGCAGATTTTAGAGGAGCTTTAATCCATGGCATTTGAAAGCTTAACGGATAAACTTCAAAATGTATTTAAAAATCTCCGCAGCAAGGGAAGACTGACAGAGGAAGACGTTAAAGCTGCCCTTAAGGAAGTGAAACTGGCGCTTTTAGAAGCAGATGTTAATTTCAAGGTAGTAAAACAGTTCATAAAGGCTGTGGAGGAAAGAGCCATTGGCTCTGATGTGATGAATGGCCTGAATCCCGGACAGATGGTAATCAAGATCGTTAATGAAGAAATGGTTGCCCTTATGGGATCGGAGACTACTGAAATCCGGATGCAGCCGGGAAAATCCATAACCACCATTATGATGTGCGGACTTCAGGGCGCTGGTAAAACAACTACTACAGCCAAGATTGCGGGCAAGCTGAAGTTAAAAGGGAAAAAACCATTGTTGGTTGCCTGTGATGTTTACAGGCCTGCGGCAATCAAACAGCTGCAGATCAACGGAGAAAAGCAGCAGGTTGATGTGTTTTCCATGGGAGAAAATCAAAATCCTGTTGATATAGCAAGGGCGGCAATTGAACATGCCAGAAAGAATGGGCATAACGTAGTAATATTGGATACTGCTGGACGACTTCATATTGATGAAGATATGATGACGGAGCTGCAAAATATCAAGACGCGGGTGGAGGTCCATCAGACCCTTCTGGTGGTGGATGCCATGACCGGTCAGGATGCGGTTACGGTAGCTAAGGATTTTAATGATAAGATCGGCATAGACGGCGTGGTTCTTTCCAAGATGGATGGCGATACCAGGGGCGGTGCGGCACTTTCCGTCAAAGCAGTTACCGGCAAACCGATTTTATATGTAGGCATGGGAGAAAAGCTCTCTGATCTTGAGCAGTTTTATCCGGACAGAATGGCAAGCCGTATTCTGGGAATGGGAGATGTGCTTTCCCTGATTGAAAAAGCCCAGGAGAATATTTCCATAGATGAGGCCAAAGAAAAAGAAATGGCAGCCCGGATGAAAAAGGGTAAGTTTGACTTTGAAGACTACTTAGAAAGCATGAAGCAGATGCGTAACATGGGTGGAATTGCCAGTCTTCTGGGAATGCTGCCGGGTATGGGAAAACAGCTCGGAAGCATAGAAGCTATGATAGATGAAAAACAGCTGGCGAGAACAGAGGCCATTGTGCTTAGTATGACACCTGAGGAAAGAAAGAATCCCAAGCTTCTTAATTTAAGCAGAAAGAGCAGAATTGCAAGAGGGGCTGGTGTGGATATGGCAGTTGTGAACCGCTTTGTAAAGCAGTTTGAGCAGTCTCAGAAGATGATGAAGCAGATGCCCGGCCTTATGGGCGGCAAGCGCTCAAGAGGTTTCGGAGGGATGAAGTTTCCTTTTTAGTTGAAAACAGAAACAGTTTCCCAAAATTGTTTCTTTTCAAAATACAAAATAATTTTTTTAATCACGGAGGTGAAAAACATGGCAGTAAAAATCAGATTAAGAAGAATGGGTCAGAAGAAAGCTCCTTTCTATAGAATCGTTGTATCAGACTCCAGATCTCCCAGAGACGGAAGATTTATCGAGGAAATCGGAACTTATGACCCCAACACAGATCCCAGCACCTTTAAGGTAGATGAGGAGCTGGCTAAAAAGTGGCTTGCAAACGGTGCGCAGCCTACAGAAGTTGTCAGCAAAATTTTCAAGCAGGCAGGCATTGAAAAATAACACATGTTGACGATCCTTTTGGAGGTGGACTATGAAGGAATTAGTAGAAGTAATTGCAAAAGCACTTGTTGAGCATCCGGATGAGGTGGTCGTTACCCAGAAGGAAGAAGGCAGGCATGTTACCATCGAGCTTCATGTTGCGTCGTCCGATATGGGTAAGGTGATCGGAAAGCAGGGAAGAATTGCAAAGGCAATCCGTTCTGTTGTTAAAGCAGCTTCATCCAAGGAAAATCAGAAAGTGGACGTGGAAATCGTCTAGGAGAAAGGATGTTCTCGTTTCACAGCGAAAACATCCTTGTTTTTTGTATAAGCGGCGGAAAGGTGTTTTATGGAGAATTTATTGCAGGTAGGAATTATATCGTCAACCCATGGAGTGCGCGGGGAAGTAAAGGTTTTTCCTACAACGGATGATGTGAACCGTTTTAAAAAATTAAAGGAAGTGCTGCTTGATACAGGAAAAGAGCAGTTAAAGCTTCAAATTGAATCTGTGAAATTTTTTAAGCAGTTTGCGATACTTAAGTTTAAAGGCTATGACAATATTAATGATATTGAAAAATATAAAGGGAAAAGTCTGTTTGTTACCAGGGAAAATGCGGTAAAATTAAAAAAAGACGAATATTTTATTGCCGATTTAATTGGTATGAAAGTTTTAAATGAAGACGGTTCCTTTTTGGGTACGTTAAAGGATGTAATTGAAACAGGTGCCAATGACGTATATACAGTTTTGTGTGATGATGGCAGGGAGGTTTTGATTCCGGCCATTAAAGACTGCATTTTAGCAGTAGATCTGGAGCGGAATGAAATGAAGGTACATTTGCTGGATGGACTTCTTGATTAGCTTAAGGGGGAGAAGAACAGATGAATTTTCATGTACTTACCTTATTCCCGGAAATGATCATGCAGGGCCTTGATACCAGTATTATCGGCAGGGCCATGGCCAGGGGGATCATATCTCTTGAAGCAGTTAATATCAGGGATTATACAGTTAGCAAGCATAAAAAGGTAGACGATTATCCCTATGGAGGCGGAGCCGGAATGCTTATGCAGGCACAGCCGGTTTATGATGCCTGGAGGGCAGTGGTTGAGAAAATAAATTCCAGGACAGGAGAAGGGGAAAAGTCCAGGGTAATTTATGTAACTCCTATGGGTAGGACCTTTCATCAGTCCATGGCCAGGGAATATGCAAAAGAAGAAGACCTTATTTTTTTGTGCGGTCATTATGAAGGGATTGATGAGCGGGTTTTAGAGGAAATTGTTACGGATTATGTTTCCATTGGAGATTACGTGCTGACTGGCGGTGAATTGCCGGCAATGGTCATGATCGATGCCATTTCAAGAATGGTTCCGGGGGTTCTTGGCAACGGAACTTCCAAAGAAACGGAAAGCTTTAGCAACTATTTGCTTGAATATCCCCAGTATTCAAGGCCAGAGGTCTGGAGGGATAAGAAAGTGCCGCAGGTGCTTTTGTCCGGCGATCACAGGAAGGTGGAGGAATGGCGGCTGGAACAGTCGCTGGAACGAACCAGAAAACTCAGAAGTGATTTGTATGAAAAATGGGTGGAAGAAAATCAGGAATACTTTATTAAAAAGGCAAAACGAGAGGCCAGATGCAGGAAAAAAGAGCAAAAGAGGCTGACAAGTGAATAAATTGCTTGCAATTTTTTCTGTTATATGGTAAATTATTAATGTTGCGAAATTATGGTGGTCCTCTGTTACATGGGTATTAAGAACATCTGATTAGTTTACAAATATATGGAGGTTTAAAATGAACGAAATTATTAAAAGCATTGAAAATGAAGCATTAAAGGAAGTAGCAGATTTTAACGTGGGCGACACGATCAAGGTTTACGGAAAGATCAAGGAAGGCAACCGTGAGAGAATCCAGGTTTTTGAAGGTGTAGTTCTTAAGAGACAGGGAACCGGAGCAAGAGAAACCTTCACAGTAAGAAAAACTTCCAATGGTGTAGGCGTAGAAAAGACATGGCCTGTATATTCACCCAATGTTGAAAAGATTGAAGTGGTTCGAAGAGGTAAAGTAAGAAGAGCAAAACTGAACTACTTGAGAAACCGCGTAGGTAAGAAAGCGAAAGTAAAAGAAGCTATTAAATAATTTAACAGAATTTTTGAGGGCAAAATGCATATTTTGCCCTTTTTTGCAAAATAGGAATCAGCAGGGCAGGATAAGGGATAAGGAACAAATGTATGGCAAGGCACAAAGGGCTTACCTTTTACGAAAAGAAAAAGAAAATCAGTAAAGAGATGGTGCATGAGATATTCAGCACGGCCTTTTATTGTTTTGCGGCGATATTGCTGGCGTTTGTACTGGTTTTTTCAGCAGGTATGAAAATCAGTGTGATCGGTGTGTCTATGAGCCCGGCGCTTTCTAACGGTGAAGAGGTTCTTATCAACAGATTTGTATATAAGCTTTTTTCTCCTAAAAGAGGCGATGTAATAGCCTTTTTGCCTAGTGGGAATACTAATTCCCATTATTATCTGAAAAGGGTAATCGGCCTGCCGGGAGAAAAAATTCAAATTATAGGCGGTTATGTGTATATTAACGGGGAACTTTTAGAGGAAGACGAGTCCTATGATAAGATAGCAGATGCAGGAATAGCGGAAACAGAGATCCTGCTGGGAAGCGACGAATATTTTGTGTTGGGAGATAACCGAAATATCAGTGAGGACAGCCGCTCGGGAAATATTGGACCGGTAAGCAAAAGTACTATTGCCGGCAAGGCATGGTTTCATCTGGGCGGCCAGGAAGCAGGCATGGGATTTGTGGAATGATGGGGCTCTTTAGTGAAAGGAAGCAAATATGAATTATCAATGGTATCCGGGGCATATGATCAAGGCCAAACGGATGATGCAGGAGGATAGCAGGCTGATAGACCTTATTATCGAGCTGGTTGATGCCAGAGTGCCTATGAGCAGCAGAAATCCTGATATAGATGAGATTGGAAAAAACAAGTTCAGGATCATTTTATTAAATAAAGCGGATCTGGCTGATCCACGTTTTAATTTACTGTGGACAGAGTATTTTAAAGAAAAAGGATTCTTTGTACAGGAAATAAATTCAAGATCCGGTGCAGGGATTAAAAACATACAGCCGCTGGTACAGGAAGCGTGCAGGGAGAAAATTGAACGTGACAGGAAACGGGGAATCATAAACAGGCCTGTGCGTGCAATGGTGGCCGGTATACCGAATGTGGGAAAGTCCACTTTTATCAATTCCTTTGCGGGAAGAGCCTGCGCAAAAACAGGAAATAAGCCGGGAGTCACAAAGGGAAAGCAATGGATCAGACTGAATAAAAATCTGGAGCTTTTAGATACTCCGGGGATTTTATGGCCGAAATTTGAGGACCAGAAGGTTGGAGAGAGACTTGCAATGATCGGCTCCATCAATGATGAAATCCTGCATGCAGATGAGCTTGCAATTGCGGTCATTTCCTTTCTGCAGAGGGAATATCCCGAGGCTTTAAAGGAACGTTACCAGATAAATGTCCTGGAGGATGCTTATAAAAATCTGGAAGAAATCTGTATCAGCAGAGGGTGTTTTCAGAAGGGCAGACAGCCGGATATTTTAAGGGCGTCGTCCCTTGTCATGGATGATTTCAGAAGCGGCAGGCTGGGCAGAATAACGTTGGAGCATCCGGAGGAGTGGAAGTGAATAAATTTCTGAAAGAAGTATTGAGTACAAGCTTATATTTGCTGGTGGTTCTGGTTCTGACTTTTCTTGTTGTAACCTATGTGGGGCAGAGAACCAAGGTGATAGGCAGTTCCATGGAACCGATGCTGAGTGACGGGGATAATTTAATTGTAGATAAGATTTCTTATCGCTTTGGGGAACCCAAACGGTTTGATATTATAGTGTTTCCTTTCAGATATGCGGAAAAGACATACTATATAAAGAGGATCATCGGACTGCCTGGAGAAACTGTTTATATTGATGAAAATGGCTTGATTTATATTGACGGAGAGGTTTTAAAAGAATCTTACGGTAAAGACGTGATTGCAGATCCAGGCCGGGCATATGAACCTGTTACACTGGGAGAAGACGAATATTTTGTAATGGGAGATAACAGGAATAACAGTTCTGACAGCCGCGACCCCGTGGTGGGAAATATTCACAGGGATGAATTTATCGGAAAGGCATGGATGCGCATCTGGCCATTAAATAAAATCGGAATGATCAAGCATCAATAAAGAATAAGGATAATAGAAGGAAAAGACAATCAATATGGAACAAAAGATAAGTGAGATCAAAGATATTTTGCAGGCAGCCAGTGTAAGCGAGCTGCCTGATTTTATAAGCACCTATGCAAGTGACCAAAGGTCCGGCGCAGTAAGCCTTGTAAATAAAGCGAAGAAGAGATTGGCAGAATATGAAAAAGAACTGGCCCGAACAGAAAAAATGAAAGAATACGAAAAAAAATACAGCTCTTTTTCTTATATATGCGGCATTGACGAGGTGGGAAGAGGGCCTCTTGCAGGGCCGGTGGTGGCAGGAGCAGTTATTCTTCCCAGGGATTGTGACATATTATATCTTAATGATTCCAAGCAACTCTCCGAAAAAAAGAGAGAAGAGTTGTATGATGTGATTATGGAAAAGGCGGTTGCCACCGGATTGGGATTCGTATCTCCGGAGAGAATAGACGAGATCAATATTCTCCAGGCCACCTATGAAGCAATGCGGGAGGCAATTGGCAAGTTAAATCCGTCGCCGGATATACTGCTGAATGACGCAGTGAACATTCCAGGTGTAAACATTAAGCAGGTGCCTATCATTAAAGGGGATGCCAAAAGTATTTCCATTGCGGCGGCAAGCATCATTGCAAAGGTGACCAGGGACAGATTGATGGTACAGTATGATGCGCTTTATCCTGAATATGGATTTGCCTCTAATAAGGGTTATGGCGCCCGGATGCATATTGATGCCCTTCGCAAATTTGGCCCTGCACCTATACATCGTAAAAGCTTTATCAAAAATTTCCTGTAATGTCATAAGGGGGTACACATGAGGCTTTCATCTTATTTAAGCCAGGTGAATCAAACAGTCATGGGAAATGTAGAGGGGATGGATGCCTCTTCATTGGAACAGGGACTGAAAAACGGAATGGAGGCTATTTTAGGCAGGCAGCCTGGTCAGTCCATTACCGGCGAAGTGGTGTCAAGGACTGGAAATGAAATTTTGATTTCCTTAGGCAAAAATCAACTTTTGCAGGCTAAGCTGGAGGGAAATATGGCCCCTCAGCCAGGACAGCTTCTGACCTTTCAGATAAAAAATAACAGTACCTCCAAAGTGGTATTAACTCCGCTTTTTGAAAATCTAAGTCAGGACCCTAATGTATCAAAGGCGCTGCAGGCTGCCGGGCTTCCGGAGAATGGTGTCACTGCCCATATGGTTAAGGCAATGATGCAGGAGGGGCTTCCCATTGACCGTCAATCCTTATATCAGATGAACCGCTATGTGAATGCAAACCCACTGGCGGATATGCATTCGCTGGCCCAGATGCAGCGGATTTCCCTGCCGATCACACCGGAAAATATCGCTCAGTTTGAAGCCTATAAGAACTATCAGCATCAGCTTGGAGAGAGCATTTCAGATATTATGGAGGCGTTTACAGAAACTTTCCAGCAGATTACAGGCAGTGAAAATTTGCAGGAAGGGTTAAATTTTTACAGAGATGTACTTAGTGTGCTTACAGAAAATCCAACGGTTGCTTTTAAGGAAGATGGGGAGCAGTCTGCCGCCCAGGCCAAATTAAATGGAAATCCGACAGAATTGCTGACTCAAAGCGGGAGGGAGGAATTGGTAAGAGCATTAAGGCAGGCGGGAGTGCCTCATGAGCTTTCAGAGGCTGTGGCAAATAACAGCATAAACGGACAGAAGCTTTTAGCGGATATCAATCAGCTTCTTTTAGAGGAAGCACTTCCTGATAAGGAAGCAGTTTTGAAACTGCTTGAAGGGAAAGAATTTAAGCATATTCTGAAAAATGAAATGAGCACACAGTGGCTATTGCAGCCTGAAGAAGTAGCCTGGGAACAAAGCGTGGATAAACTCTATGAGCGGTTAAACAGTCAGATGAACCGTTTAAATGCTGTGCTGTCTCAGGCCGGAAAAGCAGACACACCACTGGCAAAGGCCATATCCAATGTGACCGGCAACATAGACTTTATGAATCAATTAAATCAGATGTTTACCTATGTGCAGCTTCCGCTTAAAATGCAGAGCCAGAATGCCAACGGAGAGCTGTTTGTTTATACCAACAAGAAAAGTCTGGCGAAAAAGGATGGCAGCGTAAGTGCACTTTTGCATCTTGACATGGAACATCTTGGAAGCCTTGACGTGTATGTTGCCTTAGTAAATCAGAAGGTTTCTACTAAGTTTTACCTTAAGGATGACAGCGCGCTGGATCTGATTGCAGAGAATATCCATATTTTAAATGAGAGACTGGAAAGCAGAGGATATTCCATGAGCGCCGAATTTGTCAGCAGGGATGAAAAAGTAAATGTGATGGAGGAAATCCTGAAACAGGATAAAAATATATCCGTGCTTGCAGGCTATTCCTTTGATGCAAGAGCATGAACCATGAAAGGCGGGAAATCATGGCAGAAGAAAAAAAGAAAATAAAGCAGGCGATAGCGCTTTCTTATGACCCACAGGATGAGGCGCCTAAGGTCATTGCCAGCGGAAAAGGGGCATTGGCAGAGCGGATCATAGAAAAGGCACAGGAAGCAGACGTCCCGGTGCACAGAGATGATAAGCTGGCGGATACCTTGTCGCGTCTGGATATTGGGGACATGATACCGCCGGAATTGTACGAAGTGGTGGCGGAAATACTTGTTTTTATAGATGCGGTGGATAAGATAAAGGCAAAGATGGATAAGCATAAGTAGAGCCTTATCAATGAATGAGAAAAAGGAGCTGTGGTTGAATAACAGATCAACTGGCAAACGGTACGAGGATCAGGCGGTTAAATATCTTGAAAAGCATGGGTTTTTTCTTCTGGAGCAAAATTTCAGGTGCAGGCTGGGAGAAATAGATATTGTGGGTATTCATGAAGGGTGTCTGGTTTTTGCAGAGGTAAAGTACAGAAATAATTTAAGGTCCGGATGGCCGGAGGAGGCAGTGGGAGGTGCCAAGCAGCTGAAAATTTCCAGGGCATCGGATTACTACAGGATTACCCATAAAAAGGAGGCAAACAGGCAGGTGCGTTATGATGTGGTGGCTATTTGCGGTGAAAATATCACATGGCATCAAAATGCATTTCCATACAGCGGAAAAAATAAAAAATTATCATGGTAATAAGGAAAGCTGCAAAGCAGGGAGGAAGAAGGTATGCAGTTAAAACGAAAAACCCAGGGGGAACATATGAATGTGAACCGGTATAAGCAGATAGAATATCTGACCTTTCCCCTTTTAGAGAAGGCGGGAATGGTCAGACATTTATTTTCTACCCGTATCGGAGGGGTAAGCCAGGGGATTTACGCCTCCATGAATTTAAGCTACTTTCGTGGGGATAAAAAGGAAGCGGTAGATGAAAACTTCAGAAGAATAGCTGAAATCTTTGATACCACGCCGGATAAAATAGTATGCTCGAAACAGACCCATACAACAAATGTGCGTCTTGTTACAGGCAGAGATTGCGGCAAGGGTGTGGTTCGCCCCTTAGATTATGATAATGTGGACGGACTGATTACCAACGAACCGGGAATACTGTTATGCACCTCTTATGCAGACTGTGTTCCCTTATATTTTGTTGATACCAGAAACCGGGCAATCGGACTGGGACATTCTGGCTGGAGGGGCACTGTCAACCGCATGGGAGAGGTTGTGCTTAAGGCTATGAAGAATGCTTACGGAACAAAACCGGAGGATGTGCTTGCGGCAATAGGGCCTTCCATATGCCAGGACTGCTATGAAGTAGGGCAGGAGGTCGCAGATTCCTTTAAAGAAAATTTTTCAAAAGATTGGGAGAGTTTCCTTAAGGATGGAAAATCAGCAGGAAAGTATCAGCTGAATCTCTGGGAAGCCAATCGAAGGATTCTGTTAAATGCAGGTATCCCGGAAAATCATATTGCAGTAACGGATCTTTGTACCTGCTGCAACAGCGATTATTTGTTTTCCCACCGTGCCAGTCAGGGAAAAAGAGGAAATCTGGCAGCCTTTATGGAATTAAGAAAGTCTTAACTTTTTTCCTAAGGAACACTTAAAAATTGTGTGGTTTACTGAGAATGTGGAATGACAGGATGAAGAGGAAAGGGAAAGTATCATGACCAATATTTTAGTTTGCGATGATGATAAGGAAATTGTAGATGCCATTGAAATTTATTTAAATCAGGAAGGCTATCAGGTATATAAGGCTTATGACGGAGAACAGGCAATTAAAATAATCAAGGAACAAAACATACAGCTTCTTATCATTGATATTATGATGCCTAAGCTGGATGGGATCCATGCCACTTTAAAGATCAGAGAATACAGCAGTATTCCTATCATTTTTCTTTCCGCAAAGTCGGAGGATACGGATAAGATTTTAGGCCTTAATATCGGAGCAGATGATTATGTCACCAAACCCTTTAATCCCCTTGAACTGGTGGCAAGGGTAAAGTCAAATCTTCGAAGATATACCCAGCTTGGAAATCTGAATGTAGAAAATAACGCACTGTTCAGCGCAGGAGGTTTATGTATCAATGATGACACTAAGGAAGTGACAGTGGATGGAGAAAGCGTAAAGCTTACCCCTATTGAATACAATATTCTTTTACTTCTGGTAAAAAATCAGGGAAAGGTATTTTCCATTGACCAGATTTATGAGAGCATCTGGAACGAGGAAGCAATCGGCGCAGATAATACGGTCGCTGTTCATATAAGACATATCAGAGAAAAAATTGAAATTAATCCCAAGGAACCAAGATATTTGAAGGTAGTATGGGGAGTTGGCTATAAAATTGAAAAACAATAGGAGTTTTTAGCATGGAAGAACAGAAAATACAGGACAACGTCAAGGAAAATAATAAAAAACAACGCAAAAACAGAAAATCAGGAGGAGGACTTGCGATTCTCCACCTCCTTCAACATGTGATTTTATCGGTATGTGCGGTACTGTTAGTTTTGGTACTGCTAAACTCCTTTGTTTTTATTGATACCTTTGAGGGGACGGTACGATTTAATCTCAATGATGAGCATAAAAGCAGTTCTTTTGAAGAGTCTGATATGTTTAATCAGCTGTTTGGAAACAATGTTTCCAACATTATCAGACTTGGCGTTGTCAGAGGGCAGATGGAAACAGACGGAAAATTTGATGCTGGGAAAAAGGTGGACGTTACAGCCTATGCCAATCGTTTTACAGGAGTTTTGCCGGAATATGTTACTGCCACCTATTATCTGGAGGATTTGATCAAGTGGGCGCAGGATTCTTTCGTGACTACTACAGTCAATGTATCGGCGGAAGAATTAGGACAGTTTTTAAGTGACGATACGGTGGTGACAGTTGTTGACACCGATGCCTACAGCGGAGGAATTGTAAGTTATTTAAATGCAGACCTGTCCGATGATACGAAGCAGATCACTGTCTCCGGAAATTTATTGGAACAGCCAGGAACAGACGACAAGATTACAATGCAGATCCTGACCAATAAGTACCGCACCACAGAAGGAAAAAATATTGAGGATTATGTAGCTACAAAAGAAGAATATGAAGAGCTGTGCAAAAATGTAATGGAAGCAGCCACTGCGCTTAATACCAACTATAATCAATATTTAAGCTTAAAGAAGTACTACACTTTGGAAAATTCCAATATTGTTTATTTTATCAAAATTACTGTTGGAGATGAGGATCAGATATTTACCAATATGGAGACAGCTTCCACTAAAGTTTCCTCATTAATAAACGAATTGAAGAATACCTGCAGCAAATATGCGTATTATGATCCTAAAAATTTACAGTTTGAGACCAATACTTTGCTGGAAGAATCCACCATGCGCTACATTATCAATGGGTTTGAGTATGCTTATCCCGAAGATATTCAAATAATGGTAGGGGTAAACAAATCCTACAGTGCAATGGATGAATTCTATCAGGGAAAAGAGGCCTTTAGCAATTATGTTCCTTTTTACTGGCAGTATTTGGCAGGGGCAATATTTTGTCTGTTTCTTTATTTGGGGCTTTTGATTTTTATCACTTCAAAGGAAGGACAGGTGCGCAAAAAGGAAACCGGAGAAATTGCAATACGTCTTCACAGACAGGACCGCATTTTTACAGAGATTATGATATTGGCAGGCGCAGGAACCGGCGCAGGCTTGTTTTATGGAATATCGGGGCTGGTAAACCTGGTTTGGAGGGCTGCCTATGGAAATATGCTGCTTGTGCTTGCCGGCGCACTGGCATTGCTGGTCAGCGTAATCTTTTCCTTCTTCTATTACAGCTTTGTAAGAAGAATCAAGGCAGGTACGCTCTTTAAAGACAGCCTTATAAGAAGAATGGGAAAGCTTCTGAAAAAATGGATCGCATACTGTTACCAACATTCTAATGTTATTATAAGGGCCTGGATTCCCTTTGTGATTTTTGTTTTGATTAATATTGGCGCGGTGTCCTTCATGCTGCTGACAGGTGGAAAACTGACAGCGCTGGCTATACTGGCGGCACTGATTCTTTTTGACGCAGCAGCAGGCTTCTTCCTTTACCGGTCATCACTGGCTAAACAGAGCATTTTAGAGGGGATTCAACTGATCAGGGAAGGAAATCTGGATCATAAGGTGAAGGAAGAGGGAATGTATGGAGAGGATCTTGTTCTTGCCAGAGCGGTCAACAGTATCGGTGACAGTGTAAAAGAGGCAGTGGAAACCAGTATGAAGGATGAGCGCCTGAAAGCTGATTTGATCACCAATGTTTCTCATGATATTAAGACGCCTTTAACCTCTATTATCAACTATGTCGATCTGATTAAAAGGGAAAATGTACAGGATCAGAAGATAAGGGAATATATTGAGGTGTTAGACGCCAAATCCCAGAGACTTAAGCAGCTTACGGATGATTTAGTGGAAGCCTCCAAAATATCTTCCGGAAACATTGTGCTTCAATGGGAGAAAATTAATCTGGTAGAGCTTTTAAACCAGACCATAGGTGAGTTTTCAGAGAAATTTGAGAAAAAAGCATTATATCCTGTGTTCAATGCGCCTAAGAGCAGCGTTTATATAGAGGCAGACAGCAGAAGGATATGGCGTGTCATTGAAAATCTGTTTAACAACATTTTCAAATATGCCCTTGAAGGGACGCGGGTTTATATTGATATGACATTTATGGAGGATAAGGAGGCCGGTAAGCAGGTGATTCTTTCCATAAAGAATATTTCGGCACAGCCTTTAAAGGTAAATCCGGCAGAACTTACGGAGCGGTTTATCCGTGGGGACGAGTCCAGAACAACAGAAGGAAGCGGATTGGGTCTATCCATTGCAAAGAATCTTACGGAGGCCCAGAAAGGAAAGTTTGAAATCGTAATGGACGGAGATTTATTTAAAGTGAATATGTATTTCCCGCTGCTTAAGGATAAGGAGTAAGCAGTTAATACAGCATAATAAAAGGGTCTGGTGCGGAGCATCAGACCCTTTTACTTCACAGGAAAGACCTTTAAATTCAATCATTTATGGAATATCCATATTCCCGGTTATTATATTTGGCAAGGACTTCGTGAATCTTTTCCGTGGGAGTGTAAACATTGGCCATGGAAGAGTCGTGGTTCATAAAATCAATGATAGATGCCAGGAACTTGCTCATATCAGCCTCTACATAATAAGGGCGGGATTTTAACTCCGGAATCTGGTAGGTCAAATTCGTGGTGATCACTCTGTCAAAGTAACATTTCTCATAAGCCTCGTCAAAGCGGTCAAGTCCTTCTGTAAAAAGCCCGAAGGTACAGCATATGTATACATGTTTGGCATTCATTGCCTTTAGCTGCTTTGCGGTATCGATCATGCTTCCGCCGGAAGCGATCATGTCGTCAATAATAATAACATCTTTTCCGTCCACACTATCTCCCAGAAATTCATGGGCCACAATAGGATTTTTGCCGTTAACAATAGTGGAATAGTCACGACGCTTATAGAACATACCCGTATCTACACCAAGTACATTGGCAAAATAAACTGCACGGTCAAGGGCACCTTCATCAGGGCTTATCACCACCAGATTATCCTTATCAATTAAGAGCCCGTCCTCCGTATCAAGAAGCGCGCGGATAAACTGATAAGGCGGCGTGAAATTATCAAATCCTCTTAAAGGTTCGGCGTTTTGTACACGGGGATCGTGGGCGTCAAAGGTGATGAAATTGCTGACTCCCATATTGCTCAGTTCTTCAATGGCATAAGCACAGTCAAGGGATTCGCGTCCGTTTCTCTTATGCTGGCGACCTTCGTATAAAAAGGGCATGATGACATTGATACGGTGTGCTTTGCCGTTGACAGCGGCAATAATTCGTTTTAAATCCTGATAGTGATCATCAGGGGATTTGTAGTTGGTATAACCGTTCATGGTATAAGAAATACTGTGATTGCAGACATCTACAAGAATAAAAAGATCCTTGCCCCTGACTGATTCGGCAAGCATTGCTTTTCCTTCCCCGCTTCCAAAACGATAACAGGTGGCATCCAGAATATAATTGTCGGATACATATCCTTCAAAAGCAGGATCGTTTTTGGCTATATTTTTAACATCTCTCCGGAAATTAACAAGATAGTTGTTGACGCTGCTTCCCAGCTTTAAGGCGGAATCCATAACCACCAGTTTTAAGGGAGCAACCGGAATGGCAGCCTCCAGTTTTTGTAGATTAGGCATGATGACCTCCAGAAATAATTATAGTAAAACACACTTTATTTTATATCATTATGCTAGTGACACGTCAAGAAAATTCTAGTAAAATAGAATCGTATAGTAAATATAAAGTACAGGAACTGAAACTATGAGCAATAAGAAACAAAAGGGACATGTGATCAAAAAGGTGCATAAGGGCAGTATCGCCATGGAGCTTGAAATAGAGCCGGGCGACAGGCTTCTGGCAATCAATAATGAAGAGATCGGTGACATTTTTGATTATCAGTATTATGTGGAAAATGAATATATTGAAATATTAATAGAAAAGCCGGATGGAGAGCAGTGGCTGTTAGAGGTCGATAAGGAGGAGGATGAGGATTTAGGAATAGAATTTGAAAATGGGCTTATGGATGAATACAGATCCTGCCATAACAAATGTATCTTCTGCTTTATCGACCAGATGCCTGAGGGGATGAGAGAAACTCTGTATTTTAAGGATGATGATTCAAGACTTTCTTTTCTTCAGGGGAATTATGTGACTCTTACCAATATGTCGGAGCACGATATTGACCGGATCATCAAGTACCGCCTTTCCCCGATCAATGTTTCCTTTCAGACCATGAATCCGGAATTGAGATGCAAAATGCTGAACAACCGATTTGCCGGAGAGGCCTTAAAAAAGGTGGACAGGCTGTATGAAGCGGGAATTAACATGAATGGACAGATCGTACTGTGCAAGGATATCAATGACGGTAAAGAGTTGGAGTACAGTATCAGAAAGCTGATGGAATACATTCCGGTTCTGGAAAGCGTGTCGGTAGTTCCGGTGGGCTTATCCAAATACAGACAGGGACTGTATCCCCTTGAGCCTTTTACATCCGGGGATGCTGCCAGGGTTCTTGATATGATACATGGATTTCAAAAGGAAATTTATGAAAAACATGGCATCCATTTTATCCATGCCAGCGATGAATGGTACATTCTGGCAGGACGGGAGCTTCCGGAGGAAGAGAATTACGACGGGTATCCGCAGCTTGAAAACGGTGTGGGAATGTTACGTCTTTTGCTGGATGAATTTGGACAGGCTCTTAAGGAATTGAAAAAAAGAATCAGTAAAAACGATTCCGCTTCTACGCGGGGGAAGGCGGGGGAAATATCCATTGCCACAGGAAGGCTTGCCTATCCGTATATTTTAAAAATGGCAGAAGAAATGATGGAGCTGCTTCCCGGACTTTCCATACAGGTGTACGAAATCGTAAATCATTTTTTTGGAGAAATGATTACAGTGGCCGGACTTCTTACAGGTCAGGATATTGTAACGCAGCTTAAGGGGCAGAAGTTAGGAGAGCGGCTGCTGCTGCCGCAGAATATGCTCAGAAGCGGAGAAGAGGTCTTTCTTGACGATATGACGGTCAGTGAGATGGAAAAGGCTTTACAAGTAAAAATAGATATTGTAAAATCAAGCGGATATGACTTTGTAAATGCCATATTAGGAGAGGATATTTAAATGAGTAAGAACAGAAAGCCAATTGTGGCAGTGGTAGGCAGGCCCAATGTAGGGAAGTCGACATTGTTTAATGCGCTGGCAGGACAGAAAATTTCTATCGTAAAGGACACGCCGGGGATTACCAGGGACCGCATTTATGCGGATGTAACCTGGCTGGACAAGGCATTTACCCTGATCGATACCGGTGGAATAGAGCCGGACAGCAGGGATGTGATCTTATCACAGATGCGCGAGCAGGCACAGATTGCAATTGATACTGCGGATGTGATCATTTTCATGGTGGATGTAAGGCAGGGAATGGTAGATGCAGACGCCAAGGTGGCGGATATGTTAAGGCGTTCCCATAAGCCTGTGGTTTTGGTGGTCAACAAAGTGGACAACTTTGAAAAATATATGGCTGATACTTATGAGTTTTACAATCTGGGAATCGGTGATCCCCATCCTATTTCAGCCTCTAACCAGCTTGGCATTGGAGATATGCTGGATGAAGTGATCGGCTACTTTGGGGAAGAGGGAGAAATTGAAGAAGATGACGACAGGATCAGAGTTGCCATAGTAGGAAAGCCCAACGTAGGAAAATCTTCCCTGATCAATAAGCTGATCGGGGAAAACAGGCTGATCGTTTCCGATATTGCAGGAACTACAAGAGATGCTGTCGACACACCGGTTACCCACAATGGAAAAGAATATATCTTCATTGATACCGCGGGCCTAAGGCGTAAAAACAAGATCAAAGAGGATCTGGAGCGGTATATGATCGTCCGTACGGTCAGTGCGGTTGAGCGGGCGGATATTGTGATTCTTTTAATTGATGCAGTAGAGGGCGTTACGGAGCAGGATGCCAAGATTGCAGGCATCGCCCACGAAAGAGGGAAAGCGGTCATTATTGCTGTCAATAAATGGGATGCCATAGAAAAGGATAACAAGACCGTAAACCAATATACAGCCAGGATCAGAGAAATATTGTCCTACATGCCTTATGCGGAAATTACCTTTATTTCTGCGGCAACAGGGCAAAGGCTTCCCAAGCTGTATGATCTGATTGATACAGTCAGCGAAAATCACGCAATGCGCATTTCCACCGGCGTCCTTAATGAGATCATGAGTGAGGCGGTGGCCCTTCAGCAGCCGCCCTCCGATAAGGGAAAAAGGCTCAGATTATATTATATTACCCAGGTGGGCGTGAAGCCCCCTACCTTTGTGATTTTTGTAAATGACAGGGAACTGATGCATTTTTCATACACAAGATATATTGAAAATAAAATCAGGGAAGCCTTTGGCTTTAAGGGCACGCCGCTGAAATTTATTATCAGGGAAAGAAAGGAAAACAAATAAAGTGGAACGGGTAATTTGTATTATAATTGGTTATGTATTCGGCTTGTTTCAAACGGCATTTATTTATGGAAAGATGCACGGAATTGACATCAGAGAGCATGGCAGCGGCAATGCCGGAACCACGAACACACTTCGTGTGCTTGGGACAAAGGCCGGGCTGATCGTGCTGCTGGGAGACATTTTAAAATGTATCCTTGCCATTGTGATCTGTGGCGCCATCTTTGACGCGTCTCATCCGGATGAAATCTACTTATTAAAGCTGTATGCGGCTGCCGGCGCTATTCTGGGGCATAATTTCCCCTTTTACCTGAAATTTAAGGGCGGTAAGGGAATTGCGGCAACGGCAGGTTTGATTTTGGCTTTTCATCCTGCATTCATTCCCATGGGAGTTATTTTATTCTTTGGCGCATTCTTTTTTACCCATTATGTTTCCCTGGGGTCGCTGCTTGTTTATGCAGGGCTTATGATTGAGATGGTAGTAGCCGGTCAGATGGGGCTTTTTGGTGCATCCCAGAGGATTTTAAACGAGATGTACCTTATTACCGCATTGCTTACCATATTGGCATACTATAAGCATCGTGAAAACATAGGGCGTCTCATAAGAGGAGAAGAGAGAAAAACCTATCTGACAAAGAAAAACAAACAATAAGATGACTGATAAAACAGCATGGAGGAGAGATATGTCGAAAGTAGGAATTATCGGAGCGGGAAGCTGGGGATGCGCACTTGCGTGGCTTCTTCACAATAATGGCAATCAGATAACAGTCTGGTCCATTATGGAGGAAGAAATCAATATGCTTAAGGAATGCCATGAGCATAAGGATAAGCTTCCGGGGGTTATTTTACAGGAGGACATGGAGTTTACAACAGACCTGAAAATGGCTGTCTCTGATAAAGATGTGCTTGTACTGGCAGTGCCTTCTCCTTTTACCAGAAGTACTGCGGCGAAAATGGCTCCTTTTATTACCCAGGACCAGAAAATCGTTAATGTGGCAAAGGGAATTGAAGAGACGACTTTAATGACTCTTTCTGAGATTATTGAACAGGAAATTCCAAATGCAGACGTGGCGGTTCTCTCCGGCCCCTCTCATGCAGAGGAGGTAGGAAAAGGGATACCCACCACAATTGTAGTGGGCTCAAAGAATAAGGACACCGCCGAGTATTTGCAGAATATGTTTATGAGCAAGGTATTTCGTGTCTATATCAGCTCCGATGTGCTTGGAATTGAGCTTGGAGCTGCACTTAAAAATGTGGTGGCCCTTGCAGCGGGGATAGCGGATGGGCTTGGGTATGGAGATAATACCAAGGCAGCGCTTATCACCAGAGGCATTGCGGAGATCGCAAGGCTCGGCATCAGTATGGGCGGAAGGATTGAGACGTTTTACGGGCTTACAGGCATCGGCGATCTGATCGTAACCTGTGCTTCCATGCATTCCCGTAACCGCCGGGCAGGCATCTTAATTGGGAAAGGTGCCAGCATGGAGGAAGCAATGGCAGAAGTAAAGATGGTGGTGGAAGGTGTTTATTCCGCAAAGGCTGGTCTGGCGCTGGCCCGGAAATATCACGTGAATGTACCGATCATTGAGCAGGTAAATAAGATCTTATTTGAGAAAATGTCTGCAAAGGACGCAGTAAGCGAATTAATGCTCCGGGATAAAAAGGTGGAGAATATTGATTTAAGAAAGCTGTATCAAAACAGTGTGGAAATACCATGGTAATAAAAAAATAAACGAGCGGGATGCAGAAATGAGGTTATTATGAACGAACAGCAATTTAAGGGAACTCAGGAATATGTGGCTTCCGAGCAGTTGATGGCAAGTGTAAATGTGGCGATCGCGCTTCAAAAGCCGCTTCTTATTAAGGGAGAGCCGGGTACAGGGAAAACCATGCTGGCCCAGGCAGTTGCCAAATCTCTGGGAAAGAAGCTGATCATCTGGAATATTAAATCTACCACCAAGGCCCAAGATGGCCTTTACATGTACGACACGATCCAGAGGTTGTATGACGGTCAGTTTGGAGAGGAAGGCGTGGATGACATTGCTCACTATATTAAGCTGGGAAAATTAGGAGAAGCCTTTGAATCCGAAGATCAGGTGATTCTTCTGATTGATGAAATTGACAAGGCAGATCTGGAATTTCCCAATGACCTTCTGTGGGAGCTAGATCAGATGGAGTTTTATATCCATGAAACTAAACGTACCGTTAAGGCCAGGCAGCGTCCCATCGTTATCATTACCTCCAACGCAGAAAAGGAATTGCCGGACGCGTTTTTAAGGAGATGCATATTCCACTATATTGATTTTCCGGATGAGGAACTTATGGAAGAAATTGTAAGGACCCATTATCCTGACGTAGAGGAAAATCTGTTAAAGAACGCCATGGAGGTGTTTTACAGTATTCGGGAGCTTCGGGATATCCGCAAAAAGCCAAGTACCTCTGAACTGATTGATTGGATCAACGCATTGCAGATCGGCGGTATTACTGCGGATCAAATCAGGGCAAAGCTTCCGTTTATCGGCGTGGTTGTAAAGAAGGATGAGGATCTTGAAACAGTCAGACAGAAACTGGACTAAGAGGCTGGCGTAACGTGAAGGTTGTGGGGTGAGCACATGTTTTCAAATTTCTTTTATACCTGTAAGGCAAAGGGATTAAATATTACCTTAAGTGAATGGCTTACCTTACAGGAGGCATTGGACAAGGGGCTGTGTGGCAGCAGCCTGACAGGGTTTTATTATGTAGCCAGGATGATTCTGGTTAAAAGTGAAACAGATTTTGATAAATTTGATATGGCATTTGAGGAAACCTTTAAAGGAATTACGTCCGAAAACGAGATTTCCAAAAATATGATGAAATGGCTGGACAAGTCGGAACTGATCGATATGGTTGACGAGGAAGAACGCTACCGCATGAATGAGCAGGATGGCATACAGTTTATTGACAAAGATGAGGTGGAAGCCAAGTTTAAGGAGCGGCTTCGGGATCAGGACAGCGAGCATAATGGGGGAAGCTTCTGGATCGGCAGTATGGGGAAAACCGCTTTTGGAAATATGGGCGGATTTATGGGCGGTATTCGAGTGGGCGGAAAGACTGGATACCAAAGTGCCTTTCAGGTGGTAGGTGCCCGAAAATACAGAGATTTTCGTGATGACAGAATGCTGGATAACCGTCAGTTTCAGTTGGCTTTCAGAAAGCTGCGCCAGTTTTCAACAAGGCTGGACATTCCAAAAACAGAGCTTGATATAGACGGAACCATTGATAAGACCTGTAATAACGGAGGGTATCTTCAGATCGTTATGGATAAGCCCCGTAAAAATGCTGTAAAGCTGCTGCTGCTTATGGATTCAGGGGGAACGATGATTCCTTTCAGTTCCCTGTTGAACGAATTGTTTCAGGCGGTACACAAGTCCAATCATTATAAAGATGTTAAAACCTATTATTTTCATAACTGTATTTATTCTAAGCTCTATAAAACTCCGGAATGCGAAAACGGGGACTGGATCGATACAGAATGGATGTTCCGTAATCTGGACAGCGATTATAAAGTAATTATCGTGGGGGATGCGGCTATGGCGCCGGAGGAATTATATTCCACCAGCGGTAATTACAGAGGCCCTAACGGAGGTCTGGCAGGATGGGACTGGCTGCAGCTTTTAAAACGCCATTACAAAAAGGTAGTCTGGCTGAACCCCAAAATGGCGCCGGGACATGCGCCCTGGCGGGAGGCGGAAACTGCCATTAAGGAGCTTTTTCCCATGTATAAGCTGACTGTGGACGGATTAAATCAGGCCATGATAAAGCTGATGCTGAATAAGTAACAGAGACTGATCTGCCTGAAAGAAAAATAACTGTTTGGAATAAATGAAAATAAATGTTGAACTTTAACATATTTTGTTATAAAGTAAATAAGTAAAATAACTTATATAAGTGCGAAGAGGCAAAATGATTGGAATTTTGCCTTTTTGCGTAAAATCAAGGAGGAGAAAGATGAAAAAATTATTAAGCCTTTTGGTGGTATCTGCCATGGTAGTTTCTCTTTGCGCCTGCGGAAGCAGCGGAGCTGATCAGGGAACTGACGGAACTGCCGAAACAACACAGGAAAGTTCGCAGGCAGAAGCTGAAAACACTGAAGATGCAGAAACTGCGGAAGTAGCAGGAGTTATGCCTGCAATTGCAAAAGAAGACATTAAAGTAGGTGTTATCCATATTACGGACCCTGCTGAGGGAAGTGGATATACATATACACATGACCTTGGCATTCAGGGAATGCAGAAGAATATTGGTCTTGAGGATTCCCAGATCGTTCGTAAGAACAATGTAAGCGACACCGATGCTACAGCAATTGAAAATGCTATCAGAGAATGTATCGAAGAGGGCTGCAACATTATTTTTGCTACAAGCTGGGGCTTTATGGATACCTGTGAAGCACTTTCCGAAGAATTTCCGGATATTATTTTTTCACATGGTACAGGCTATAAATGCAATGGCGTAAACTTCAATAACTATTTTGGAAGAATTTATCAGGCAAGGTATCTTGCAGGTATTGCAGCCGGACTTAAGACAGAAACCAACAAGCTGGGTTATGTAGCAGCTATGGGACAGGAGAACTCCGAAGTAACAGGCGGTATCAATGCCTTTGCAATGGGTGCGTACTCTGTGAATCCTGACTGTGAAGTATATGTTAAGGTAACAAACAGCTGGTTTGATCCCGAAGGGGAAACACAGGCCGCACAGGCACTGGTAGACCTTGGATGTGATGTGATCGCACAGCACTGTGATACGCCTAATCCTCAGACAGTAGCTGAGCAGAATGGCGTATGGGGTGTTGGTTATAACTCCGATATGTCAAAGGATGCGCCGGGAGCAGTTTTAACCTCTGTTATGTGGGATTGGACGGTATATTATACCTATGCTGTACAGTCTGTCATTGATGGCACATGGACCGGTGAAAATTATTTTGGCGGTATGGCTGAAGGCCTTGTAAATATTGCTCCTCTTTCAGACCTTTGCGCAGAAGGCACCCAGGAAGCTGTTGACGCTGCAAAAGCACAGATTACAGAGGAAGGCTTCAACGTATTTGACGGTGTGATTGAAACAAATGACGGAAGCACTGTAGGAGAAGAAGGTTCTACCTTAAGTGATGCTGATATTACAGGCAACATGAACTGGTATTTTAAGAACGTAGTAGTTAAATAAAGAAAGACAAATTTTCATATGGGCGGCCATTTTAGTGACCGCCCTTTTTCTTTACATGAATGGGGAGCCTGAGGAGAACATATGGCAAAAAAGGAAAAATCTTTATATGCGATCGAGTGTAAAAAAATTTCAAAAACTTTTGGACAGGTAATTGCCAATGATGAGATAGATTTAAATGTGAAATATGGTGAGATCCTGGCGCTTTTAGGAGAGAATGGTTCCGGCAAAACAACACTTATGAATATGCTTTCAGGAATCTATCATCCTGACAGCGGGCAGATTTTTATAGGGGGAGAAGAGGTAAAGATTAATTCTCCTGTGGACGCCATGAATCTGGGTATTGGAATGATCCATCAGCATTTTAAGCTGGTAGAAGCATTTCAGGCCATGGATAATATAATTCTGGGAACCAGAGGCAAAAAAGAAAAAAGCAGGGTGACCAGTGAAAAAATTAAAAATATCAGTCAAACCTATGGATTGGAAATCGAACCGGAAAAATACGTCTGTGACATGAGTGTTTCTGAAAAGCAGACGGTAGAAATTTTGAAGGTATTATATAAAGGGGCGGAAATATTAATTTTAGATGAACCTACTGCGGTTCTTACACCCCAGGAAACAGAAAAGCTGTTCCAGATTCTTCGCAGGATGAAGGAAAAGGGATGTGCTATTATCATTATCACTCATAAGCTTCAAGAGGTTCTGGCGATCAGTGACCGTGTTACCATTCTCCGAAAAGGGAAGAGTATTGATACGGTGGAAACCGCTGACTGCGACGCCCAGAAATTAACGGAGCTTATGGTGGGAAGGCCTGTAAGCCTTGAAATAGAACGTCCGGTGCCGGAAAATTGTGAGACGATCCTTAAGGTAGTGGATCTTACGGTAGATAAGCCGGACGGCACCAAAGCCATTGACGATATATCCTTCGAGATCCGCGCAGGAGAAATTCTGGGAGTGGCCGGTGTGGCAGGAAGCGGGCAGAAGGAGCTTTGTGAGTCTATAGCAGGACTTTTACATGCCAGTAAGGGAGCCATCCTTTTTAATAAAGAAAATCTTCTTGGAAAAACACCATTGGAGATCATAGAAAAAGGAGTCAGCATGAGCTTCGTCCCTGAAGACAGGCTGGGAATGGGGCTTGTGGCATCTATGGGAATGACGGACAATATGCTGCTTAAGAGCTATCAGAAGGGAAAAGGGCCCTTTGTCAACAGAAAACCCGCACGACAGATGGCGGAAGGGCTTATCAGTAAGCTGGATATTGTGACGCCGGGAACAGAAACGCCGGTAAGGCTTTTAAGCGGAGGCAACGTGCAGAAGGTGCTGCTTGGCAGAGAGATAGAATCCTCCCCCACAGTGCTTATTACAGCTTATCCTGTAAGAGGCCTGGACATCAATTCCTCCTATACTGTGTACGATCTTTTAAATGAACAGAAACAGAAGAATGTTGCGGTTATGTATATAGGAGAGGATCTGGACGTGCTTCTGGAATTATCGGACCGGATCATGGTGCTGTGCCATGGAAAGATTACGGGAATTGTAGATGCTCATAAGACCACCAAGGAAGAAATCGGTATGATGATGACCGGAGAAAATCAATGTATCAGAGAAGGAAAGGAGGCACAGGGATGAGCAAGAATGGAGAAATCAGGCAAAATGAGCCTTTGGCAAGGATTGTGAAGCGTGCCGAACTTCCCGCTGGACGAATCTTGCTCTTACGTGTATTTGCAGTCCTGCTTTCCCTGATCGCAGGAGGGGTCTTTATTGCCTGTGTTGGACAGAATCCTTTTGTGATCTACGGAACTATCATATCAGGAGCGCTGCGCAGCGTCATGGCCTTTCAGGGTACAATTAAAATTATGATACCGCTTCTGGTCACCTCTTTAGGGGTCACACTGGCTTTTAAAATGAAATTCTGGAATATCGGCGCAGAGGGACAGATCATATTTGGTGCAACCTGTGCAACCTTCTTTGCCTTGTTTTGTTCAGGATTAAACCATGTACTATTAATAATTATCATGTTTCTGGCCGGTTTTGCCGGAGGCGGATTGTGGGGGCTTCTGCCTGCGTTTTTTAAGGTAAAATACAATACAAATGAGACTTTGTTTACTTTGATGCTGAATTATATTGCTCTGCACATTGTATCGTATTTAAGAGATGGCCCCTGGATGGATCCGGGCTCCCAGGGATTTCCCAAAATTGCCAGATTTGACAAAAACGCGTCCCTTGACAAGTTATTTGGTGTACAGTTTGGATGGTTGATCGCTCTGCTTTTGGTGGTGGTCGTATTCGTTTATATTAAATATACCAAACAGGGGTATGAAATCAGCGTTGTGGGTGAAAGCCAGGATACTGCAAGGTACGCGGGCATGAATGTGAAGAAGATCGTGCTGCGCACCATGTTCCTCAGCGGTGGTATCTGCGGTATGGCAGGTATGTTGCAGGCCACCGGGTCAGATATTACGCTGACAACCTCCGTTGCAGGCGGCGTAGGGTTTACAGCAATCATTGTGGCATGGCTGGCACAGCTGAATCCTTTTTCCATTTTGCTGGTGTCTTTCCTGTTCAGCGTGCTTGAGAAGGGAAGCAGTGTGGTTCAGTCTAATTATGGGCTCTCTACAGACTGTGCGGATGTGCTTCAGGGAATCATTCTCTTTTTTATACTTGGATGTGAATTCTTTGTCAGGTATCAGTTCCTGTTCAGAAAAGGGATTCATAAGACACAAAAGGAGGGGTAAGAAATGGATATGTTTATTAAATTCCTGGTAGCGGCAGTTGGCGCCGGGACGCCTTTACTTTTTGGAACTGTTGGAGAAATACTGACAGAAAAGTCCGGGCACTTAAACCTGGGGGTAGAAGGAATGATGTCCATTGGTGCCTGCGTAGGATTTATGACCGGATATTATACAGACAACTTTTTTCTGGCAATACTTCTAAGCGCGGCAGCCGGCGCACTCAGTGCGCTTATTTATGCAGTGCTTACCGTAACCTTTATGGCAAATCAGAATGTGACCGGACTGACACTTACGATTTTCGGTATTGGCTTTGCCAATTTTATAGGTATTTTTGTTTTAAGCAAAAGTCCGGAAGGAACCTTAAAGCTTCCTGAAAAAATTACAGCCGCCATGAGAGGGATCAATATTAAAGGCTTAAGCAATCTGCCTGTTGTGGGAGAGCTTTTCTTTTGCTACAGTCCCTTTGTCTATATCGGCATTGCAATTGCCATAGCCTGTGCCTGGTACTTAAATCATACGAAAGCAGGTTTAAATCTTAAAGCAGTGGGGGAAAATCCCGGTGCGGCAGACGCTGCCGGCATTAAGGTTACTGCTGTAAAATATATTAACATTATACTGGGAGGCGCTATTTGCGGAATCGGCGGTGTCTATTGCGCGATGATCATTAACGGCGGTGTATGGATCAGCAATAATGTAGGAGGACTGGGGTGGATAGCAGTGGCGCTGGTAATCTTTGCAAACTGGCAGCCAGCCTATGCAATAGGAGGCTCATTCATTTTTGGAGCGCTGCGTGTACTGAAATATTATATCCCTCAGAGCGTACTGCCATTTCCCATTGCATTTTATGATATGCTTCCATTTTTAATCACAGCCCTGGTATTGGTCATCAGTTCCATGCGCAAATCAGGAAGGATGAATCTTCCGGCAGCCCTTGGTTTAAATTATTTCAGGGAAGAACGCTAAAAACAAAATGATTGAATAAATATAAAAAATGAGATATAAAGATATAGGATATAAAAATAAAAAATCAAGATGTAAGATCAGATAGAGAGGGATTTAAGATGACGATTTTTGACGAGTTAAAAGCCAGAGGACTTCTGGCTCAGCTAACGGACGAGGAGGAGATTAAGGAACTGATCAATAAGGGCAAGGCCACCTTTTATATTGGCTTTGACCCTACTGCAGATTCCCTGCATGTAGGACATTTCATGGCACTTTGTCTTATGAAGCGTCTTCAGATGGCAGGAAATAAGCCGATTGCATTAATTGGCGGCGGCACAGGCATGATAGGAGATCCTTCAGGCAGAAGTGATATGCGTACCATGATGACCAAAGAAACCATCGACCATAACTGTGAATGCTTTAAAAAACAGATGAGCCGTTTTATTGATTTTTCCGAAGGAAAGGCGCTTATGGTAAATAATGCCGAGTGGCTGCTTGACCTTAACTATATAGAATTTCTTCGTGAAATTGGACCTCATTTTTCCGTGAACAGAATGCTTACAGCCGAATGTTACAAGCAGAGAATGGAAAAGGGATTGAGCTTTCTTGAATTTAACTATATGTTAATGCAGAGCTACGATTTTTATGAATTATTCCAGAGATATGGCTGTAATATGCAGTTTGGTGGCGACGACCAGTGGAGCAATATGTTGGGCGGAACAGAACTGATCAGAAGAAAATTAGGTAAGGATGCCTATGCCATGACTATCACGCTGCTCCTTAACTCCGAAGGCAAGAAGATGGGGAAAACCCAGAAGGGTGCAGTGTGGCTTGACCCTAATAAGACAAGTCCCTTTGAAT
>USJG01000001.1 GCA_900554925.1 uncultured Lachnospiraceae bacterium | reverse complement strand
GTCCACAATATCTTCAGACACTCCGCCGCGTTCTCCTGCTGCCAGGTCAAACAGATAATTTTGTATTTCTATTTCGCTCTCATGCAATGACAATGCTTCCATTAACTTTATCAACAACTTTTTCTCCGGTGGCTTGTTATTTCCTCTTTCAATATCACTAATGTATGTCGGAGTCTTATTTACCTCCTTAGCCACTCTGCGTATAGTTAAGCCCTGCATCTCTCTGATAAATCTTAATGACTGTCCAAAATTATATTTTTTCCTTTTTAGTTCATCTAATACCTTGTTACAATTTGTTTCTGTCATCATCTACATCACCATAGTTTGTTAGCTAATTAACTAATATTGTATTTTATTATTCCTCAAATGTCAACCCTTTATGCAGGAGCTCAGGCTTTCTGCTCAAAAAAACAGGAAGTTTTATTTCTTCCTGTTTTCTCCACTTCGATTTATAGTCTCTTTATTTCGTCTCATTCAGATGCTTCAACACTTCTTCTAAATATCTGAATCCGCCAAATCCATTTTCATCCATCAAAAGTTCTATATCTGTTCCAGCCGGTATTGTCAGGAAACAGTCTTCCCCCTGATATTGGTAATAAACCCTTACCGCCACGTCAGGTCTGCTCTTCAATGCTTCAAAAACGCTCCGATGAAAGCTCAGCCATCGCTGTGTGCTGACAGTCACTTCCCCCGGTTCCGCCTTTTGAATCAAATCTGCTGTTTCTTTTTGAAATGCAGCGTAGGCCGAATTAGGCACTTCCAAATATTCTAAAACAGCGCCGCAGTTAATGCATTGATATGCCTCCATGGCATCCTTATCCGGCGTGGCCGGATAAATCAGCACATTTTCACAGCTATGGCTGCATGCCAAATCAAATCCTGCTTCCCACTGATTATTCTCCCCCATCGCCGGCCCGCCTGATATTTCTTCTTTTACTTCGTAATTTCCGTCAACCAGGGTAACTCTATAATAATTTTGAGAATTGATCTGCTTCACATACGCCCCATAATCAATAGAAACACCGGCCCGGTACACCCCTTCTGCAGCCTGCGCTATATCTGTGCTTATGCTGCCATGTGCCGCATAGGCGAGTACCTTATGGACTATGACAATCTCTCCGCTATTTTCTACTTTATACAGGTACAGGCGCATTTCACAGCCGCTTTGATCTGTATAATTCTCATAGTCGCAGCTTGCCACAATTCCTGTTCCATCAGTCTCCACCTTTAACTTGGTGACAACAGGCGGCTCTGCCGCCTGCGCCCTTCCCATTGCCATTGGTGACGCCAGCCCCATAACCCAGATACCTGTTCCTGCCAGCACTGCCAGCAGCTTTCTTGCTAATTTCATTTTTTTCATTCTGTCTTTGCCTCCGTTCTTTTACATTTTTGACAAGATGGAGGTATTAAATGAAACCGGCACTTCCTCAAACAACTCTTCAATTGGCACCTTAAGTATCTGAGCCATTGCCCTTAACTCAAAGTCGGTTACTGTCCGCTCATGGCTTTCTATTCTGGAAATAGAGCCTCTGCATATGTAGATCGCCTGCGTTTCCAGTTTTTCCGAAAAAGCCTTTTGGCTTAATTTCCTTTCTTCTCTGAATTTTTTGACCTTTTCCCCTACAACATTTTGTACTTCATAATCAATGATTCGTGCCATAATTTATCTCCATCCGCATTTGACACGAATATTTTATTATACAATTTTACTTTTCCTGTCTCATCATAGGACAATCAATAATTATTGTCGCTCTTTTTCCAAATCCCTGATTCTTTTTTCCAACATGGCATTTTCCTGTATCAAATTATTAATTTTTTTGAGCTGTCTGGACACTATGGACGTCAGTGCCATAAGAATGCAGATAATAAAACCTATCGCCAGAACAAAGAGACCATTCATGTAGGTTTCAATTCCCAGCATATGAATGATCCAGTTCAATATTTCCGGGAATAACAACATCACACCCATAATGACACCAGCAAATAACCATAATAAAGTATATTTCAGTTCCAGCGCTTTTCTTTTAAGAAAAATTAAAATCACTACAAAATAGCAGATTACCGCTATAATTAAACTCATCTGTAATATTCCTGATATCATTTTGTAACTCATCTCCTTATGCCATAGCTTATCCTTCGAACCAATATTGCCAATGTGACTTTTATCATATAATAAAAAGATCTTCTAAAATTAATTGAACTCGTTCCTGTTTTGCGTTCATTCATTATAACAGGTTCCTCTAACAATTTTCCTTTCCACATAACTGCTGTGACAATCGCTTCCGGCTCCGGATAATCTCTGGAATAGTCCTCGGAAAAAATATTTATAAACCTTTTATTCACAACTCTGAACCCACTTGTCACATCATATATTTTCTTACCTGTACACAACTTAATCAGATTGCTCAGAAAATTAATGCCGGCCCGCCGCATTCTGGATGACTGGAATCCTTCCTTGTTAATAAAGCGAGAGCCAATTACGATATCAGCGTCCTCTGTCTCCATTCTCATGATCATTTGCTCTATATATTGTGGATTATGCTGCCCATCTCCATCAATTTGCACTGCAATATCATAATCATTTTCCCGGGCATACTTATATCCAGTCTGAACAGCTCCGCCTATCCCAAGATTAATCGGCAGATTAAGAACATTATAATCTTTTTCCTTACACAGCTTCTTCGTATTATCAGTTGATCCATCATTGATGATCACATAATCATACTGAGCATAATTTGTTTTAAGATTATCGATCAATTGGGATATTCCATCAGCCTCATTATAAGCTGGAATAATAATTAATACTTTCATATGCAACCCTACTTCTATTATTACTTAGTATTTTTGTAACTTCAGATATTGAAATCTTCCCTTAAATAAGCTTTTCCATCTTTTATTTCATAAACCTTATCACAGTTCCTTATGGTAGTAAGTCTGTGAGCAACAATGATCAGAGTTTTGTGTCCCTGCAAGGCATCAATTGCCTCCATTACTGCTGTTTCCGTCTCAGTATCAAGTGCAGATGTCGCCTCGTCAAGAACAAGAATTTCAGGATTATAATATAGTGCTCTTGCAATTGCAACTCTCTGTTTTTGTCCGCCCGAAAACTTAATTCCCCGCTCACCAACAATCGTATCCAGTCCTTTCGGCAGTTTTTCAACAAAAGCTTTTAACTGCGCCTGTTCCAAAGCCTGCCAGATCAACTTTTCATCTATCTCATTTTCAGGAAGTCCAAACGCAATATTATTACGAATCGTATCGTCTGCCAGAAATACTGCCTGCGGTACATACCCTATCATTTTTGCCCATTGGACCGGCATTGCAAAAATATCAAGACCATCCGCCATTACCAATCCTTCCTGTGGTTTTAATAAACCTAAAATAATATCGGCAAGGGTACTCTTTCCGGCGCCGGATTCTCCAACCAAACCGACCGCTTCTCCTTTTAGTATTTCCATGGAAAGGTCATTCAAGACATACCTGGTCGTATTGTCATATTTCCACTTAATGTTTTTAATTGATATACGGTCTTCAAACGTATTCTTCTCTTCATATACAATATTATCTGTTTCCTTTTCTCCCCGATAAGCCTGTAGCCATTTCTCATACTCTTCTGCTTTCTTGACATTTTCACAGGACGAGTCCAATGTGGTACGATAATATACTAGCGTATTGATACTGGAAGTCATGGTAGATACCGAAGGCAGAACCCTGACACAGGCTACTGCAATCGCGCTTAACTGCGGAATAACAGCTACTATATTTACCTCTCCTCCAAGCCCAATTGTACACATCAATACAATGCTTGCTATAAAAGCAATCTCTATTACTTTACTAGGCACTCTGGATATAAACTGATAGCTGGTATTACACCTTGCTGCAACATCTGACGCTTCTGCGTATTGTCTGGTAAAACACTCTCTTCTCTGCATAACAGTAATTTCTTTAATTCCGCATACTGCCTGATTAGCATACTCAAATCGTCTGGCAAATACTTCCCGCGCCTTTTTACCAAAACGATTGGTCTTGCCTTTAAAACAAAAAACAATCAATACTGCGCACACAGATATTGCCACAATAAGTCCTAGTGCTATAACAGGGTTCAAATAAATTAAAAATGCACAAATAAGAGTAAATGTGAGAAGTTCAGAAAAAAATGTAAAGAATCCATCTACAATCTGAGCCACGCCGGAGACATCACTGTTTACTCCTCTTAAAATATCTCCGCTGTTCACCTCGAGGAAATAAGTATACGGTCTTTTCATGTAAGAATCCAACATTAAAACTGACAGGTCACGCTCCAGGTTATTGCGAAAACGGATCTGAATATAGTTTGAAATCAAAATAATCACATTTTTAAAAATATAAATAAGAATAACTCCCAATGCCATAAGCAGCATCAAGCCTGTGACATCTGTCAAATGAAATAAATCCATAAATCCGGCTACATACTTATTCTGCATCAGCACTTCCGGCTGTGTCATTGAAATAATAAACGGAATGATAACACTGACCCCCAATGTTTCAAATATCGCTGCGATCAGCATTGCTGTAAATGCACCAATACATTGCTTCTGCTGCTTGTGATTCATAATATATGCCAGTTGTCTGACCATTTCCAACACTATTTTTAAATTTGCCATTGATTATTCTCTCCCTAATGCTCCTCAAATTTAATACAATGTACTATCCAGCCTCCATACTCCCAATCAGATTCTTCCAATACGTTGTAATTTGTCCTGATCTCCTGGGCGATTTCTTTTCCTGCAAAATCAACATAAAAATAATATCCTATGCTATCTGCAATAACCGACTTCCACTCTCCCTGTTCTGACACATTATATACATCAATTTCTATCCTGTTTTCACCTGGGTTTATGCATCTCATCTTCTTCTTTTCATCCCAATACTCTGTTGATGCATAATAATTTATTACCGGTTCTGTCGTCTCAGCAAAACCATCAAAGCACCATGTTTTATCATGGATTGCCGGGAAAATAATTCTTGCGTCCTTATCTGCAACTGCGTCTTCAAGCGCAAGGTTTAATGCCCTGTCAAAATACTGAAATTGCTGGTTATATACCATAGAATCAGCCAAATACTCCCCCTGTGTGGCGCTTATCATTGTGACTGTCCCAACATTATAATTGGTAAATAAATATCTGGTTATCGGATCAAATGTAAAGAATGACTGTATCAGCATTAATACTGTCAAAGTTGACAATAATGTGTTCCGCAATTTTTCATATTGTATCATACATATGCCAAAAATTCCAAAAATAAATAATATTGGAAAATGAGCATCTATATAACGCGCATGATTAACAGTCACAAACAAACAGCTAAAAAATATAAATGACAAGTCCCCTAATAAAAGCGGCAAAACCCACTTCATTCTATTACCAGCTTTTTTTCTTTGAACTATAATTACTATAATGCCTGCCAAGCCAGCTAATGTAAGCATCCAATTAAAGTTGATCCCAAAAAGAACCGAAAGCTTACTTTTAATATATATCGGTTCCAAAGCAAGTCCACCATTTCCGCTCCAATTAGGGAGAATGATATAAATCCCCATCCAGACCATTCCAGTCAGAATCATAACCCAATATTTCCTATGTAAGGCTAATGCGCGGCACTTATCTTTCGCAGTTAAACCTTTTAGTTGTGACCACTCATATATAAGAATCCCCATACAAATAAAGGCATATACAACTACAGCAGTTTCCTTAACAAAACAGAAAATAAAAGCAGTTACCGTTTCCAATACCCAATATTCCTTTAAAATCAGATAGAACAGGATAGGCAACAGGCACACCATCCAAAAATCCCAGTAATTATTATTTACCATTCCAAGCAAAAACGGAGAACACAAATAGGCTGTCGCTCCTAAAACATAAGTCCATTCAGAACGCTCCGGAACTATCACCTTAATGATTCCATACATACTAAGACCACTAAGTGCAGCCAGGCCAATATTTAGAATTGTCATTCCAATCCATAAATCCCCGGCCAGCAGTTCTGCTATGAGATTTAATGCTGAATAAGAAAGATTAATATGAGAAATAAAAGATAACTGTGGAATATAAAAAATAGAATAAATGGAGCAGTCATCCAGATAACGAAATAAGTACGCTGAATCCCATCTGGGCTGATTTCCTCCGGATAAAATACTGACAATTATAAAGACAAAAAGTATTATTAATAAAAACTTGTGATTTATAATAAATTTTTTTAATTTCACGCCAATTTCCAGAATAGAACTACGGAAAATAAACTCATGGCGAGCAATATCACGGACAACAAGCGCAAGCAGCGTTACAAGAACCAGCGCCTCACTTAACAGATACTCTGCCTTGCCTTCAGATAACAAAACCGGTATGCTCCTTATAAACACCCCTGCCCCTACCAGAAAAAAAATTATACTTAATAATATAATTTCTTTCATCAGTCTGTCTTTTCCAGCTTTGCTGCATACTATAAAACAACTCCAATAAGCCCAAAGTGCCAAAATTTCAAAAAAATAGTGTCCAATCAATAAAATGGGGACAAAATGAGCAACCGTCGAAAAACAAATAGACAATACTGCAAATATAATTACTGCAATTCCAAGACAATAATTCTTATTCATTTTTACAAAACTGTTCATTTTAATCACCACTCTTTACTAACAATGCTTTTAGTTTAACATAGATTTATGATTAATGAAACAGATATAAAGTTATTTTCTTCATAATAAAAACAGGAAAACAGCAACATTTTCCTGTTTTATATTATTAAATTTCTTAGCATTATTTAATTAGTGTGGATAAATTGCTACATTCCTTACCAGTAGCACCCATTTTCTATTTCCTCTGCGTTTTTGGGTTTTTCAGAAGGAAGGGGCCTGGTCCAATATTCATTTTGCATTTGGTCCAGCATTACCTTGTATCCGCCTGTTTCCCAGCGCTTCCCCAATATGCCGAAAAGTATTTGGGTTGCACCGCCTAAATGGATAGCTCCTTTCCGCATTTGTTTAATCGCCGCAGCCAGTGGAAAACCATATGCGCCACATCCAATGATTGCAATATCAAAATCTATCTTTTCGCATTGCTTAATCATAAAATCTAATGCTTCAAACCAGTCCCTGTACTTAATGCTTTCTGTATTATAATTAAGCGTTTGCACAGCTTTCATTGTAATCAACTCAAACTCTGGTAAAATATCCTCTGCTTCAAATTTTCTTTCAAAAATTTTTGTCCTATAATTATTATATTGATGGCTGATCGTTTCTGCAAATGGATGAATTACCAGGACTTTCTTTTCCTTTAGTGCACTTGTCCATGGTTTTATATGTTCATCTATACCCATATTCCAAGGCTCAAGGCTGTCTAACAAAGTTAGTTGTGCTTTTGGTGCATACTTATTCAAAACATAATCTTCCATATATAAATTCCATATACCGCATAAATCTATATCCTGGCAGCTTTCAAGCATTAAATCTGTAAATTTTTGTCCCATTTCGAGATCATCCGGAAAAAATCCAGAATATTTACATAATTTGGTAACATTATTTTTTCTTTTATCTCTGTAAGGAAAATGCATTACCTGCAAATAACTGATAATAGCATTCATTTCAGTTGCACCAAAGCGTCCTACCATAAACGGTTTGCCATCATTAACTAAAGCTGCTATTATTTCATTCGTTTTCTCTATGCTTGCAATCTCTCTCCCTGCATATTTTTTTATGTTTTCAATAGAAAATCCTTTTTTAAAAAAGATTTCCTTAGCTAATAATTGCTTTGTTATAAATTCATTTCTAAATTTATATCTTATCCATTTACTATCCATAATCAATTTCCTATCATATATTTATCCCACCTTTTAATCTCCCCAATCTGGTGAAAACTGTTCTCCTACTTGAATAAAAGATTCTTTTTTATTCCAATTGCAATGAGAAGACTGATAACAACGCCTGCATGGACTATCCATCTTTTCACTGTCATTTACAATTTTACGATATTTCTGGTATTCTGGTGCATTCCACATTTCCATAAACTCTTTACTTGGATCATATTCAAAGAAATGAATAGGCGTTGACATACACGGGCGCACATATCCATCAGAGCCAAGGAAAAAATCCCGCCATGACACAAAACAGTCTTTATGAAGTTTCTCACCCGCTTCATCCTCACCGATATAATGAGGCAATTTTAAGACTATTCCAAGTTCATCTCCAACTTTAATTGCCTCCTCAAAAACTTCTTTTACCAAATCTCCATGTCCCCATAAAGACTCATTCATTAAATCCTCGCCAAATACCGTAAGATAAACGACTTTAACCTCTTCTATTCCAATTTCAGCCGCAAGCCTTACTAAATCAGGAAGCTCCCTGATATTAGACCGCATTGCACAAAAAACAAAATTAATCCAGGGATATTTTAATCCTCTTTCCTTCTTAATACGCACAATATCTTTTAAATCCTCAGTGATCTGATCGATCTTTGATCCTCGACGAATCCTGCTGTTTGTCTCATCTGTTGCCCCGTCAAGACTAACCGCAAATACATCCACATTATAATCAAATATGGCATTCTTGATTTTCTTCAGATTCATTCCATTCGTACAGAAATACTTTCTTGCACTATGCTTATTAATAATTTCCAACATTTCAATGAAGTTTGGATGTATAGTCGGCTCTCCCCATCCCATCAAAGTAACTTCCTCAACAGTATCCATAAGAGGTTCAAAACTACGAAACACATCCATGTCGAATACAGTCGGCTTAAAGTCTGCCGCATTTCTTCCGCACATAATACAGTTTAAATTACAGGCATTTGTCAATTCAAACACCAGCCTTCTTGGATATGATTCTAAAATTGTTCGTCCCTGTTCCAATTCCTCTATATTTTTATCGCTGTTTCTTTGCTGCAAAGTCGTTAATTCTTTTCCGCTAAACAAATTCTTTGTTTTTGCTCTTAAAATCATCTTTTCCTCTCCTTAGACCTAATAACATATCCTTTTTGTGTAAGCTAAAGGTATTATATCTTTTTTGATGAACTAATGCAATGATGTTATTTCATTGTTCCAAAAATGGATACAAATCATCAAATTCCGCTGCCTTTAAAGAACCATCCGGCATTACTTTAGAAGCAATTCTGGGAATAATGGGTGCGAACTCCTGTACCATAATTTCACATACCACAGGCTCCTTTGCCTTTAACACTTCCTCGATTTTATTTTCAAGCTCAGCTTCCTTTGTGATTTTTAACGCTCTTACTCCATATGCACCAGCCACCTTACAGAAATCAGGCGTTTGTAAACCGCTATCTGGTCCCACCCCCAGAAAACGATCATTCATGTAATTATGTTGATTATGTCTGATCAGCATATATCCGTTATTATTATATATGAACAGCTTGACAGGTATCTGATTATATTTAAGTGTAGCCAGCTCCTGAATATTCATCTGAGCACTTCCATCCCCTGTTATCGCAATCAATTGCCTTCCCGTTTGATAAGCTCCAATCGCAGTTGCCCAAAATCCCATACAGGACAGACCGCCTGATATCAGATACCGTTGTCCTTCTTTCAAATACCAGCTCTGTGAAACAATGTTACATACACTTCCTGTATCTACAATTATATTAGCATTTTTATCTGCCTTTTCTGATAACTTTTGAGTTACCCAATATTCATTTAAGGGAACTTCTTTTTGATATTCTTCCTTCACATTCGGATATTTCCTGCGCATACCCTGACAATATAACTTCCATTCATTCCGTTTTTCAGATATTTCCTCAGGAAGTTTCCCTAATAATTCAGATATAAACGTCTTTACATCAATATGATATTTGTAATCTACAGGTACATCCTCTTTTGCAAGCTCCTTCTCGTCAATATCCACCATAATCTTTATTGCCTTTTCAGCCAGCCGCTGAGGATAATAACCTATAGTAGATACCGACAATCTGCTGCCAAGAATTAATAACAAATCACATTGTTGTATGGCAAAGTGTGATGCCCTGTCTCCATATGCCCCAGGGCGCCCAACAAACCATTCATTGTCAGAGTCGATTACATCAATTCCACCACGGGATGTAACTACAGGTGCCTGAATTTTTCGGCTAAGTGTTCTCAACTCATCAACAGCTTGTCCGCTTCTCACTCCATACCCCGCTAATATTAACGGCTTTTCACATCTGCTTATTGCTTGAACTATCCCGTCATAATCAACGCTGCTTAGTTTCTCATCTGCAGGCAAATACCCCTCCATTTCCTCAGGCACCTGCTTATTTTGAATATCCACTGGTACATCGATCCAGACAGGTCCTTTTCGCCCATGTGTTGCAAAATAGTATGCTTTTTCCATGTGCATCCTTATATCTTCCGGCTTCATAACCGCTGCAAAATATTTTGTAATAGGGGACACTATAGGCTCTAAATTTAAGCTTTGAGTTCCGTGCTGTCTGATACCAGTCTGTATCTCATAATCCAGCAACCGTGAATTTGCCTGTCCAGAAAGAACAAACATGGGCGAAGAATCAAGATATGCCTGTGCCACACCAGTAATTGCATTCGTTGCACCCGGTCCTATTGTCACAAGACAGCATCCCGGAATATGATTTACCCTTCCATAACCATCTGCTGCCATTGCTGCTGCCTGTTCATGATGACAGCACACCGCTTTTAAATTCTGATTTCTGCACAATGCGTCCGTTAACCACATAGCTGAACTTCCTGAAACCATATACACTGTCTCTAGTCCTTTTTTCTGTAAATAATTAAAAATATATTCTGATACTGTCATTGCTATTCTCTCTTTTCATAATAAAGTAATTCTTTCTTTTAAGATACTCTGTCACATGCTTCTTTTAACAATTTTTTAAAATTTAATGTCACATCCACATCCTCTTCTTCCCAGCCTAGCAATTTTAATTTCTCAACGCAAGGAATTTGCACATTTATTACCTTACCATTCTCGTACTTTTCATTTTTTATCACCATTGTTACTTCATGACCCACTTCTTTTGCTGCTACTTGTAACATTTTTGCACATTCTTTGATGGTATAATTGTTTAACTCTGATCCTACATTATATGCTTCTCCATGCTTTCCTTTATGAAGTATAAAGAAAATTCCTCTGACTACATCTGAAATATAACATAAATTTCTTACCTCAGCACCACTACCCTTGATTACGATATCTCTATCATTAATGACATCGTTAACAAAATCACTTAAAAATGTACCATTATCATACTCTTCACCTTCACCGTATACATGAAACAATCGTGCACACATAGCTGGTACGCCAAATTGCTTATTATATGCCCAAATCAACATCTCGCCGACTCTTTTGCTCTCAGGATATACTGCCTCTTCTTTCATGCAATCTAAATTTCCAAAGTCGTCTTCTCGAATCATATCATTTTGAACTCTTCCATATGCCTGGACGCTACTGATAAATAATATTCCCTTAACTTTTTTCTCTTTAGCCAATTCCAAACAGTTATATATTCCAAAGATATTGCTATTCAATGTGTCGGCCGGGTATTTTTTAATTATTTCCTTTTTGGTTACTGCTGCCGCACAGATTATCCAGTCTACTCTTTCTGAAACCAATATACGTTCTTTATTTTCATTAACTATTAATGTGATATTTTTATCTTCTACAATTCCCCCAAACTTCTTTATTGCCTTATCACGGTTTCGTACAACTATTATTATTCTACATGGATTCTCTTTTGCATAATAATTAAACTCGAGTAAAGCATACACTATAGAACTACCAACAAACCCATTTGCACCTGTTATCAAGTATGTCTCTCCACCTTTAATTATTCCTTTCAAACTATGTAGTATCATTTTACTGTCCTTTCCGTAATATTAACTTCACACCATATCTTATGAATATATCTACTGCTAATAGGCATAATATGCAAATGCTACATTCCTCATATATGAGCGCAGGCTTAATTGATAATCCCCATTATATTCTTTCATAAGTAGTGGAACTTCCCAAAAATCGCTGGTTTTGTGATACCCCATAATTGCCATTCGCGGATGATAATTACTGATTGTGTACTTTGCTCCTCTAAGTGCAGGCACTTCTGAACCTTCAATGTTCATTTTGATATAAGTGGCCTTTTCACGATCCAATATGCTATCTATTTTAACTGTTTTTATCCGGTCAGGCCCATTATCTGCCTGAAAGGACCCCGGGCCATTTAAAATAAAAAAGTTAGTGCTTCCATCATTTTCGTACGCTGCCGCATGATAAATCTGCATTTTCTTCTGTTCATTCTCCGGTAATTCTGAAATGAACTTTTCTAATTTTTCAAAGTTAGTTTTATCTGGCTCAATACCATGATATGCCTCAAAGCAATGATTATTAGTTTCTAAAAATTCAGTAAGACTGCTGCCTCCACAGGCTCCGCAATCAACAAATACTTCATCATTAATCTTCGGAAACAGATCATATTCAAAGTACATCCCTTTTTCCGGAAAGGTCGGAATCTCTACTTGATCTGTCAATATTCTAAACTCCAATACCTTTAAAAAAGTACTTCTTGTCATGTCATCTTCCAGCAGCTTATAAGTTCTTTCTATCTCTCCCTGCCTTTCCAGCATCATATAAACATCAGAGCAGGCTGGTAAATTATATTTTTCACCACGAAATAACTGATAGCATCTTCTAAAATATGTGTAATCAATTATATTGGAGCATCCACATTCCTTTAATCGCCTGTGAACCCCATGATGACCTCCCACAAGCAACTCTTTTTTAAAATCTTTACAATAACTTTTCCCGTCTGTATTTATAGTAACAATTACTAACGCCTCTTTCCCGACCCTGTCAATAATTGTTTCGGGTGCAATAATTTCAAGCCCTTCGCATATTTTTCCATGCTTTTCATTATCGCCATCAGCAAAGTAACGGGGAAATATTTTCGCATCTAATAAATAATGCAAAAATGCTATACCTGCACTTCCCGCGCCATATAATACGATTTTATTTTTATATGGCTGTAATTCCCTTTTTACCTGTTCCAATGGAATTTCTATTTCTTTGCTGTGCAGTTTATACTCATCAAATATCTCTTTAACGCTATTCATTATCTGTTTTTTTATCCTCTTTCTTAATCCATTCAAGTGTCCGTTTTATACCTGCTTCAAAAGTGATTTCAGGGCTAAATCCTGTATCCGAAATTAACGTATCAATATTGAGCATCTCTTCTGTCATTTCCAAACCATGAAATTCCAGTTCTCCTAATCCCAATTTCATTTCAGGCGCTACCACATCCCTGATAATTCCAAGATATTCTTTCAGAGGTCTTGCCATTCCGCTGCCAATTATATATTGCGATTCCTCTCGTCCCTTCTCACCGATTAAACAAAAAGCTCTTGCTGCATCTTGTATGTGTAAAAAATCATACATTTGTTCTCCCGGACTAAATGACTGATACTTCCCTGCAAGCAAATTTCTTATCATATTATTTACCAATCTTAGCGTCGTTTCACCTTCGCCATATACATTAATAATAATTGGCCATAGGAACTCAATCCCCTTTTCCCTTGCAACTGCTCTCCCCATAGCTTCACTGGCTAACTGGGCAGCCCTGTAATATTTATGTTTATCCTCTGTAAAAAAACGCCCATCCTTATACAGCAATTCCATTTGTGTAACGCTTCCTGCACCAATGAATTTTCTGCATTTCAAAGCGGCTGCGGCCTCAACTGATTTAATCGACCACCTGATATTGTCTATTTGCCTTTCATAATCTGCAAACGCTTCTTTGTCCACCCCATCCCATGCAAACTGATAAAACGCATCATACCCTTGCGCACCAATAAGCTTCGGCAAATATTCAATCTCTTTCAAATCACACTCAATGACTGGAACATCAAAATTTTTCAAACGGAATGCTTCTTCACTTTGTGCAGTTCCCGGCTTAACTACAGCTACAACATGAACGCCCTGACTCACAAGCTGTCTGGCTACTGCATTGCCAATAAATCCCGCTGCGCCACTGACAATTACTCTTTTCATATCCTCAGTTTTATCCTCTTTTTAATACTTTATTTACTGCTTCTACTATATCCTTTTCCGTATTATAATACGCGTTTTCCAAAGTATATGCTGCCGGTGTTGGCAAATCCGGTAATGCTACTCTTTCGATTGGTGCTCTTAAATTTCCAAATGCATTTTCGTAAACAGTAGCTGCTATTTCTGCCGCAGCTCCTCCGGTTTTCCATCCAGTATCTGCTATAATCAGGTATCCTGTCTTTCTAACAGATTCCACGATAATTTCTGTATCAAATGGTTTAATTGTTCTTAAATCTATTACCTCTGCCAAAATACCATTTTTCTCCAGCTTTTCAGCTGCTTTTAATGCCTCCGGAAGCATAGATGAAATTCCCAAAATGGTAACATCTTTTCCCTTTCGCCTGACCATCCCTTTACCAAAGGGAATCTTATACATTTTCTCCGGTACATTTCCCTTTTGATTGTAAATTTGTCTATGATCCAAAAACAAAACCGGATTATTATCAGCAATAGCCTGCAACATAAGCCCTTTAGCATCATATGGCGTTGTAGGCATTACGATCTTCAATCCTGGAATATGCATAAACAATCCCTGTAATGCCTGCGAATGCTGCGCTGCCGAACCCCATCCCTGACCTGTTACAGCCCAGATAACCAATGGAATAGGGCATTGTCCGCCCGACATATAATTATATTTTGAAGCATGATTAACAATTTGATCCATGGATAACATAAGAAAATCTGGTCTATTATGGCAATAAATCGGTCTAAGACCACTCATTGCAGCACCTACCGCTACCCCAGTCAAACCAGTTTCCGCCAAAGGTGTATCAAAAACCCTATCCTCACCAAATTTTTTATACAAGTCGGTTGTTGCATCAAACATCCCCGTTTTATCATTAATTCCTTGTCCCATAAGGAACACATTTTTATCCAGGGTCATAGCCTGTTCAAAGGCTTCTCTTATAGCTTCAGCATAAGACAGCTTTCTTACGCCTTCATCGCTGTAGCCATAATCACAATCTATTTCATCTTCTTTATTGATCACTGTCCAAGGCATTTATTTACCCCCATAATCCATTAGATAATTCAGAAGCCTCCGGACAGGCGCTGCTTCTGGCATATCTGAATGCTTCTTGTATTTCCTGTTCAATATTTTGCTCTATATCATATAATTTCTTCTCGTCCGCCAAATTTTCCTGCAACAGCTTTTTCTTTAATTTTTCGATAGGATCATCATTTTTCCAATCTGCAAGTTCTTGCTCTGTTCTAAAACGTCCATCTACCCCATCTCCTATATTGTGATGAGCACGCAAACGATAAGTCATACACTCTAGCAGACTGGGCCCCTGCCCTTTTCGTGCTGCATCCACTGCCATCTTAGCAGCTTCCCGGACAGCCAGTACATCATTTCCATCAACCTTCTGCGTTGGCAAAATTGTTTCAAATTTAGACGAAATATCTTTATTAGGCTCTCTCCTGTCCAACGGTGTCGCGATAGAATACAGATTGTTTTCACATACAAACACGACTGGAAGTTTCCGCAATTCGGCAAAGCAGATGCTTTCATACACTGAACCTTCTTCTGAAGCACCGTCTCCAAAAAAAACCACTGCTATATTATTGCTTTTTTTCATCTTTTCTGCCAAAGCATATCCGGTACCTATGGAAACATTACCTGATACAATAGCAGATGTTAATGCCACTCCGTTTTCTTTATCTATCAAATGCATGGAACCGCCATGCCCTTTGCTGCATCCCGTTTCCTTATTATGCAGTTCAGCAATCATCTTGTCTAAATCTCCGCCCTTAGCCAAATAATGCCCATGACATCTATGATTGCTGAAAATCACATCCTCCCTGCTTAGGACTGAACAAATTCCCACAGCAACAGCCTCCTGACCATCATACAAATGTATCGGAGTATGCATTTCTCTCACTTCATTATTGTAATTATCCGCAATGGTCGTTTCTACCATTCTTATTCTTTTCATATCTTTATATAAGTCTAAAAGCTTATCATTCATATCTTTGTTCTACCTTTTCCAAGTAAGCGCTGATTGCATCTTCACACAATCTGCCTGTCTCAATTCCACTCTTTTCCAGCATAATAAATTGTGCCATTTCATTCATCATATCTTCTACCGTATAAAGCGGATTCCAGTTCAAAATATTTTGTGCTTTACTGCTATCTAATTTTAAGATATGGGTTTCCTTAACAGCTCTGCTGATCTCCCCAAAAGTATATTTTGCGCCTGGAAAATGCTTCGCTAAAATTTCTACAATGTTTCCCACCTGACGAAAACCATCCTCATTTGGTCCAAAATTATATGGTCCATTATATTGATTTCCCAATTCGCTTTCCTCATATAACTTTCTGGCTAATAGAAGATAGCCCCACACCACATCCAGCACATATTGCCATGGCCTGATTGACTTGGGGCTTCTTATCGTTGCAATATTGCCACTTTTAAAACTTTCCAGCATATAGGGAATCAATCTGGTTACATTATAATCCCCTATGCCTATAACATTGCTGGCCCTGGCTGTCGCGATACATGGTCTGCTTGCAGCAGAAGCTTCCTGCTCAAAAAATGTTTTCTGGTAACACTGTGTAATCAGTTCCTGACAAACTTTACTGACAGAATAAGGATCTTCTCCTCCCAAGGCACAATCCTCTTCATAAGGCTTCTCAGACTCAAGATTTTTGTAGCACTTGTCACTGGTTACTATCACAATGCTTTTTAGACCATCTAATTTTCTGGATATATCCAACAGATTTACAACCCCCATGATATTTGTCTTTAAAATGAAATCAGGGATTCTATCACTGCCATCCAGAGAAGAATGAGATGCCAGATGAATTATAATTTCTGGTTTAAATTCTCCAATTACACTTTCCAAAGATGCTCTATCCGCAATATCTCCCTCACAGTGCTTTGTGATTTTTATACCAACCTCTTTGTAAAAAGAATATGGATTTAAAGGAAGGGAATAACCGCACACTTCTGCACCAAGTGCATTCAGCATTAAACTCATCCATGTGCCTTTAAATCCTGTATGTCCTGTCACGAGAACTTTCTTCCCTCTATAAAATTCTCTTATAGAATTATCATTTTTCATCTGATCCCCAAACTCTATTATTTGTTCATCTCTATTTATGGACGTCTTTCTATTTACCTATTCCACACTTTCCAAGGTGCTTTACAATTTTTCCATATAGCATTTAACTGATCTTTATCTCTCATAGTATCCATGGATTTCCAGAATCCATAGTGCTTATATGCATTTAGCTGTCCTTCTTTTGCCAATCGCTCCATCGGCTCCTCTTCAAAAACCAAAGCTTCATCTTCTCTTAAATAATCAAACACCTTATAATCCAATACCATGTAGCCACCATTAATCCATCCGCCATCACCTTTCGGTTTTTCAAGGAACCTAGTCACCCCCCCATCTTCTGAAATATCAAGCATCCCAAACTTACCGTTTGGCTGAACCGCAGTAACGGTAGCTACTTTTTGCTTCTTCTGATGATTTTCAACAAGTTGATGAATATTAACATCGGATACTCCATCACCATAAGTAAGCATAAAACTTTCTCCTAATGGAATGTATGGCTGTATCTTTTTAATTCTTCCTCCTGTCATACTTTCTTCACCAGTATCAATCAATGTCACTTTCCAAGGTTCTGCTACATTGCTATGCACAATCATTTCATTTCCATTTGTAAAATCAAATGTGACATTCGACATATGCAGAAAATAATCCGCAAAATACTCTTTAATTACATACCCTTTATAACCACAACATATAATAAATTCATTATAGCCATAAAAAGAATAATATTTCATAATATGCCACAATATAGGCATCTCACCAATTTCTATCATTGGCTTTGGCTTTAAGTAGGATTCTTCACTTATCCTAGTTCCTTTTCCTCCTGCTAATATTACAACTTTCATCGTTAAATTCCTCATACTATTTTTCAACAAATTCTTCTATCGTTTTCACCATATAATCCAATTTCTCACGAGTCATTCCTGGATATACGCCTATCCAAAAAGATTGATTCATAATGCGATCTGTATTCTTAAGTGTTCCAACTACACGATATCCTGTTTGCGTTTCTCTCATTTCGTCAAAACAGGGATGCTTAATATAATTTCCAGAAAATAAATTTCTTGTCTGTATATTCTTTGCTTCAAGGTATTGTGCAATATCATCTCTTGTAAATCCAGCATCCTCTTTTACTGTTATTAAAAAGCCAAACCAACTTGGATTTGATTTTTCTGTCTTTTCTGGCAATATTAACTTATCAGAAACTGTTTCTAATTTTTCACGCAAATAACTCCAATTTCTTTTTCTATCCTCTACAAATCCTGGTAATTTTTGTAACTGGGCACATCCTACAGATGCCTGCATATCAGTCGATTTCAGATTATAACCAAAATGTGAGTATACATACTTATGATCATAACCATACGGAAGTTCTCCGAATTGCTGAGAAAATCTATGCTTACACGTGTCATCCACTCCTGACGCACACCAACAATCACGTCCCCAATCCCTAAATGAATTAACCAAACGGTATAATTGCGTATTATTGGTGCAAACAGCTCCACCTTCCCCTAATGTAATATGATGTGGAGGGTAAAAACTGTATGTAGATAAGTCTCCTATCGTTCCCGTCTTTCTCCATTCCCCATTATACAAATATTCGGAACCCAGTGCATCGCAATTATCTTCTATCAGCCACAAATTGTACTTATCACAAAAGTCTTTCACTGACTGAAGATCAAAGGGATTTCCAAGTGTATGCGCAATAAATACTGCTTTCGTCTTATCGCTTCTTGCTTCTTCCAGTTTACTGACATCTATATTGTAATCAGGAATTGTCACATCAAGGAACACCGGTACTGCTCCATATTGAATAATAGGAGTAACCGTTGTTGGAAATGCTGCTGCCACAGCAATCACTTCATCTCCCTTTTTGATCCTTCTTTCTCCCAATTTAGGAGAAGTTAATGCCATAAAAGCACATAAATTAGCGGAGGAACCGGAATTCACCAGGGAACAGTGTCTAATCCCTAAAAAATCAGCTAATCCGGTTTCAAATTCTTCCACATAATGGCCGGAAGTTAACCAGAATTCTAATGCTGCATCTACTAAATTTACCATTTCATCAGCATCATAAACCCGACCGGAATATTGAATGCGATCACCAACAAAAAAATCCCTGTCTTCCTGATGATATTGCTTATAGTATTCTCTGACTAATCGTTCAATTTCTCTCTTCAAATCTTGGCTCACTTGTTTTCACTCCTTTTTAATTTATGTTTTACCTTGTCTCTTATTACTCTCCAGCTTTTTTGAATTTGCTTAGCCCATGAATATCTTTCCACACAATAATGAATTGTTTCTTCTAATCCACTAATCATTAATTTTATATCTGTACTATATTTATCCCAAAGAGTAAAAAGCCAAACCTTTGCTTTAACTCCCCTACTATAGTTCCCTTCTAGCAGTAATTTTTTCGTATTTTTATAAAATAACTTTCTTTCTTTATTTAAATTTATGTCCGTTCTGTATGGAAGTCCATATCGAATCGTCATGACTTTACTTGTAGAACTAGCCTTATACTCAACCGTTGCTCTTTTTAACTGTGCCTTATATAAATATGGTATCATTCGATTTAATTCATTGACAGAGTAGTAAGTCTTACAAATATCAATATAACCACTAAGCATTGCCAATGCGCCTGCAGGCGTATAGTAAAAGCCTCCATTTGTTCCCGTTATTTCCTTAGTGGCTCTTCCTATATGGGAAATATAATAATCTTGATTAGGCATTTCGATAATACCTATTTTTCTATTAATACAAACCTTATCATTTTTGCAACAAATAAGTGCTAAAGTACATTGCACATATGACTGCACTTTGTCTTTTAATGAAATAACATCCTTAATCAGGCAAAATTTATCTTTCTTTATCATAAAGCAACTGGGATGCGTTTCTTCACCTGTACAGCTATATCCATTTCTTGCACCCTCAGTATATGAAATCCCTCCATTATTTCTTGCATTACTTACAATTACACTAGCTTCTTCTTCGTCCAAAAAATTTAAAATTTCTGGCAGATTGTCATTAAGAATCCAATCATTATCGTTTAATGTTAACAAGTACTTCCCTTTCCCGTATGTCAGTACTTTAATCCAATTATAGAAAGGTCCGTAATTATGTTCATTTGCATAATAATGTAATCTTTTATCCGAAAATTTATCAATAACTTCTTGCAATTTCCCTTCACTATCATTATCAGAAATAATAATTTCAATATCCTCTCCCTGATAACTGAGTATCCTTTTTAGTCCTGTTTCCAGTCTATCACTTCCTCCAAGTGTGGGAATGCAAATACTTAATATAACAGGATTTTTAGCAGCATCCTTCATTAAATTCTCCTTCTATTTCTCTTTCGATATTAACTAAGTCATAGAAAAACATATATTCCATATTTCCGACTATTGGTAAAAATACAGATGCACTGGTTCTTGTTCCAACAAAACATTTACAATGCGATAATATATAAAAATTCAAAATATAATTCAATCCTTTTTTTCTTAAATCAATATGATTTTCTTTCCATGCTTGTCCCAATAACTTTTCTTCCTTTGAGTTCAACCTTTCGTCATCTATGTAAATACAGCTTTTACCGAAAGCATCGATGAACATTTGTAAAATATCTTTATCTTCCGTTGCCAGAAATATCCATTTACATTGTCTTTCTTTGGCAGTTTTTCGCACTTTTTCTATAACCAAGTTTAATTTTTCTGTAATATGATCTCCGCTTTGTGCTTTTGTATAGTGAAAATAGTCTGTTCCCCTGCACAAAACACCCAAAATACTTTCTCCTCCACATTGGTTATATATTGCTTTATATTCTTCCTCTAAATACTTTTGAGTTTCACTATTATAGTGAATATACTTGTCCCACAAATTCTTCCACAACATATAGTCATCTGCTTTTCTACTGTTTAAGAATGCTTCACTGGGCATATATTCTTCTTTAAAATGTCCATTAGACATTTTTACTTTTTTACTACTATAAGCTATATCCAGAGAAACTTGTGCTGGTTGTTGAAAATAAAATTCCCATGCGTTCTTTTTACCAATATCATCTTCATATAGATATTCATTATCAAAATTCATCATATCTATTACCGGAATATATCCCTTCTCTTCTGCATAACGCAAATGTGACAAAAATGTCAAAATACAAGAAAATATACCCACATTGGGATCATCTCTTTTAATAATATAAAAAATCCTATTATCCCTTTTCTCTCTTTTGATTGTTTTGTATTTTCTTCTAATTCTATTAATTAGCATGATATTCCTTAACTTATACATATTAAGGCATCCTTTCAAACCAAACTTCTTATATATAAACTCCACCACTTAATTTTATTTAACAGCTTAATATTATTATTACTGATTGCCCTATGATAAATTTCTTTTGCCTTTTCAAAATCTTTTATCATCAGGTATTTCATAGACGCCTTAAAATATCTGTCTGCTAAAACCTCCTTACCACATACTCTCAAAACTTCATCCTTATGCTTCTCCCACAAAAATAAGTAACTGTCTGCTGCTGTTTTTTTCATTGAACTCTTTCGGTTATCTACATCACTATAATAAACTCCAAGTATTTCTTTTATTAATGCAACCTTAAAATATCTGCACAGATTAAAGCAAAAATCATCATCTTGACAGTTAATTACCTTTAAATCAAACTCTCCTATTGTTTCAAAACAGCTTTTCTTACATGACAAAAATGTTGGTGATGTAAGATAACCTTGTGTTAATACTTCTTTATAAATATTGCCTTCTAAATAATCATTTCTGGCTAATTCTACTTGACCATTTCTCTCAATGCCAGTCCAGCAATATACTACACTGACATCCTCATCCTCCATGTATTTTTCATAAGTACGCTCAAGTTTTAATGGCATCCATGTGTCATCTGAGTCGCAAAAAGCAACAAAGCGACCTCTGGCTTCTTTCAGTCCCACATTAAGCGCTGAATTCTGTCCTCCATTTTCTTTATAAACATATTTGATTCGTTCGTCTTTATAATTTCTTACAAGTTCTCCTGTCTTATCTATTGATCCATCGTCCACAATAATCAGTTCAAAATCACCAAAGGTTTGTGCCAAAATACTGTCTATCGCTCTACTCAATATTTTCTCTCTGTTAAACGTTGGTATTATTACTGAAAAAACAGGCGTATCTTTCATTTCTATCATTATCCTCCTAATGTTCATCTTCTATTCAAACATTACCATGTTATAAACATGCTATTACTTGTTCTGCAATATATTCTCTCTGTTCTTCCGTAACCGTCAAGCCACTAGGCACATAGAATCCGCGTTCTCCCAACTTTTCTGCCACAGGATATGATTCTCCTGCAAACAGGCCCATCTTTCTGAATACAGGCTGTAAATGCATGGGATAAAAAAACGGACGACACCCTATATTTCTCTTCGCCAGCTTACTCATCATGTCTATGGCATTCATAGGTATACTTTCATCCAGTACTATTCCAAATACCCAATACAGATTTTCTGCATAATCAGTTCTTTCTACCGGAAGCTGTAATCCTTCAACATTTTTAAGTTTTTCCTGATAACTTGCCCCTAATGCCCGTTTCAGTTTTAAGTGTTCCTCAATTTTTTCCAACTGCGCTACCCCTACTGCAGCCTGAATATTTGACATACGAAAGTTATATCCCAACTCCTCATGATAGAACCTTCTGCCAGGTGAATGACAAAGATTTCGAAACGAATTGCATCGCTCTTTCAACTTCTCATCATCAACCAGCACCATACCGCCTTCTCCTGTAGTAATATGCTTATTGGGATAAAAACTCATAGCACTAATATCTCCAAAGCTGCCACATTTTTTGCCCTTGTACTCAAGCCCATGCGCCTCTGCTCCATCTTCGATAATATACAAATGATGCCTGTTTGCAATATCTATGACAACATCCATATCTACTGGTAAACCATACAAATGAACTACCATGATTGCCTTGGTTTTGTCTGTAATCTTATCTTCTATTTGAGACACGTCCATATTCCATGTCTTAGGGTCTGCATCTACCAGAACAGGCTTAATCCCTTTTCTTACCAGTGATGCCGCACAGGATATAATGGTAAATGTCGGCATAATAACCTCATCTCCCTGCTCAAGCTGTAATGCTTCTACTGCAAGGTCTAATGCAACGGATCCATTGCATACTGCAATACCATATTTTCTTCCCACATAGTCTGCTATTCCCGTTTCAAGTCTTTTGACAAAACTTCCCTCTGAAGAAATCCAACCGGTTTCAACACATTCACATAAATATTTCTTCTCATTTCCGTTCAGAAGCGGTGTATTTACAGGTATAAATTCCATACTTTTCTCCTCATTTCTTAACAGCAATAAAATATGCTGTCCAGCTATTAAAATCCGTCTTTTCAAGAGTATTACAATCCAAACATGCTGTCAAGGTAAACCCTGAGTTTTCCAGCATAAGCTCTATTTCCGGTGCAAAGAAATATCTCATATTATGCACTTCTTTAATTTCCTTTACTGTAAAATTCTTTTTATCAATAATAAGCACATCATAGCATACATCAACTACATTTTTATCCACGTGCATAATCGGATTGGCATAACGAATCAAAATATTATCACTATCTTCCACTTGTTTCACTCGTACTGCTGGCTTATCTGTCAGTACCCCTGGGCCATACCACACATCAAAAATAAACAGGCCGCCTGGATCAAGTGCCTTTGACGCTGTTCCAAATGCCTTCAACACGTCTTCGTTTTCATTTTGATAGCTTATCACATGAAACATAGATATAACTGCATCATACTTTTTAACTGGTTCATAATCTCTGATATCTGCCACTTTAAAGTCCGGATTATAGTACGACTTTTCTTTTGTCCTGTTGGCAATCTCTATCATTCCTTCGCTAATATCAATACCGCTTGTCCTATATCCCAATTTACACAATTCAAAGTCATGCCTTCCAGTTCCACACCCCATATTAAGGATTGTAGAAATCTTTTTATCGCCTCCGAACTTACCTATTAACTTTTTTACCTGGTTGGCTTCATTAGCATAATCCTTATCGCCATAAAACAGATTGTAATAATATGCATAATCCTTAAACACTTCCATTTTTGTACTCCTCTTATTTCATATCATTTCACTAATATATTCTAATAAAATTTCTGTAAACTCCTTTTGCCCCCACTTTGCTGCTCTTTTTTCTCCTTTTTCTATTAATTCAGTGCAAAGTTTGTCATCTTCCCACAGTTTTTCAATACATCCTGCAATTTCATCCACACTCTCAGGATTAAATAAAAGGGCAGCATCTCCCACCTGTTCAGGTATACCATAAATATTAGAAGTTGCTACCGGACATCCAAGTTCAAAGGCCTCTAACTGTGGAATATTGGTTGGCCCGAACAAAGTAGGCATAACTAATGCCCGGGCATGCTTGTATAGATAAATCATCTCGGAATTATTCACATATCCCAAAATTTTCACCTGATCTTGAAGTCCATAATCATTAATTAAATCCGCTACCGCTCTCTCATTATTTTGTTCGGATCCAACTAATATCAGATTTACAATAATCCCTCTATTTTTGAGCTGTTTAATCGCTTCCAAAAGACGCTTATGATTTTTATGTGTCCAAAACTGGGCTGGATAAAAAATATATTTATCAAAAATTTCATGGTCAAATTCCATGCTCTTCTGTTCTTCATAAATATAATCTGGCGGAATAAAAGGCAATATACGAATTTTATCCGTTAAATCCTCTGCAACGCCTCCATAGCATTCCAAAACATGCTGCTTTCCAACTTCCGAATCTACAAGTATCATGGCAGCATGTTTACATTGATAAGTATATAATTTTTCTCTCTCTTTATATTTTTCTTGTAATTCGGTGATATCTCTGCGATACCTGTGCATCAAGTCAAAAATAGGTATTATTGTAGGAATTTCCAGTAATTCTTCTCCTATTGCAGTGGTTTGCCCAATCCATAAATCTGGCTTATCTTTTTTTAGCTCTTTCACAAAAGGATCCCATAAAATACTAAATTTTTTAATCATACATTTGGGCAGCAGTCTTGGAAAACCATAGACAAATATTTTTTGAATAGTGTTCAAATTATTATACACTGATTGAAAACTTACACCCAATTTATCAGCAATATTTTCCCAATCTTTATATGGAGAGTATACTGTTACACGATATTTGCTTCTGTCAATTTGCGCCAACGCCTTTAGTACTGCCCTCCAGTATTGGTATGAGCCACCATTATCAGGCCTTCCTGTAAGATAAACTGCTATTTTTTTCATATGATTATTCTCCTTGAATTACAACCTCAGAAGCATCTATACCTTTAAATCTGGTTTTGTCTCGTTCCCCTAAATATGGTCCCTGTTTGATTTCTACCATTTCCACTTCCTCGATCACTTCAAATCCATGACCTCCCGATGCAAGAAGAATAATATCGCCTGCATACAGCAATATGCTCTCTAAATACGAATAATTTTCTTTGTAAAAATCTACTCTCAGAATCCCCTTTTTGATCATCAGCACTTCCTGAGTCAAAACAATACTTCTTTCTTCATGATTATGGATATGTGCATCAATAATCTTCCCTTTTGGGTGATGCATATATGCTAATTGTTGTGAATAATCTCCTTCTGTCAAAAAATGAATTCCTTCTTCATGATAATCATTTCTTATAACTATCGCCAGTTCCCTGTTTTCATCCATAATTCTTTTTATCATTATCTTATCCTCATCCATTCTCTTCATTCCACTTTCCAATAATAGTCATATCTTCATAGACCGGATAGAAAGGGCTGAATTTCTGCCCATTTTGATAATACCATCCTGTAAAACTGCTGCCATCTTCGAAAAGATATGGCAATGTGTCCAAACATTCTCCATCCTTCACATAATAATATGTTATAACACCACTTCCCTCCGATTCCAGGCGCACTTCGTGATAAATCATCCCCTGATTCCAGATTTCATCTAAAAACTCCATCCTCTTTTCAATAAATGATTTAAGGGCCTTAACCTGTCCGTCCAGGCTTTTATAGGGTAAATAAAAATTTTCTCCTTGATAAATAACGCTGTCCATTTGCGCTGACGCTTTAATTTCTTCTGCATATTCATCAATTCGTATCTCCAACATAGTATTAAGTATTGGAACCATTTGTGAATTATATGTTTCTACCATATTTTCATAAAAATCTTCTTTTTGATATAAGGCTGCATACCAATTGGAAATTTTTATTTCTCTAAGTCCCTGCGGATTTTCATCACCCGCAAACCAGGGGGGGACATTTCCAAGGCTAAGTTCATAGTCCCATACCGGTCCTGCATACAATTTTCCATCATCCCTGGTATACCAATAACTGCTTCCATCCCATCCATCATCCAGTTTACCCATTTCGTCAATCAGGTATCTCTTAGTTAATCCATCAACATCAATCAGCTCTGTATAATATTTGCCTGTTAGCGGATCAATTCCGTCTTCCGCAAGCACTGCGTTTTCAATCTTTTGAAACAATTGTGCAATTTCAGCATTCTGCTCCTCGGTAGCATTCTCCGGAAAATGAATGGATACCTTAACTCCCGAATCCGAAATAAAGGTTGAATCCTCACCCAGATAATTGTCCAATTCAATCATATAGTTCTGTGTGCTTCCTTCCTGTAGATAAACTCTCCCCGGGGCAACCTCTATCTTTTCACACAAATAATAACTTCCTGCATATTCACCGTTCAAATAAAGATCTACAAATTCTGCATCTGTCACATATTCAATGCCAAGCTCTCTTGCTACATCAAAGGTAATTTTATTACGCATATAAGAACCATCATCCACGTTAGCCAGTAATATCCACTTATATGCTTCTCCCATGTTTAAAAGATCAGACGCGTTCTCCAGCGTCATGACAAACGATTTCTTGCTTCTTGACCATGAATAGTTTCCTCTTCCCTTGATTTTTTCCATACTTCCCGCATAATTTTCTGTTCCATCCTGCAGCAAAATTGTAACATTCCCAGGCTCCCCATTTCCCTTTTCCTCGTATATATGTTCCATGTTTCCTGACTTGGTATTTACAAACACAGCAGGTATATTCTCAGAATGCAAAAATACAAGTTCATATTCATATGTTTTATCTTCCTGTTCAATAACCAGTGTATTTGTTTTTCCCCACGCTATATCAGAAATTACAGCTCCATTATCAAAATACTCTCCATTAATGCTTAATTTGTAATCGTCTTTATAATACAGGGAAAGCTCAGCCTCTGTTGCACAGGAGGGCAGCAAAAAATAACATTGCTTATCTCTTTGAAACATTTGAACTGGATGAGAATCAGTACTTCCTAATTCCACATATATTCCCTGTGGATAATAGATTTCTTCCACTTGTTCCAGACTTTGTACAATACTTTCATCCGAATCCATATCAGAAGATATTTCCGCTTGATCGTCAGAACGTAATTGTCCGATCAGAAAAACCACTGCAATACATCCAACCACTGCAATTAACATATATATAATACAGTTCCATAGCCGCCTGTTGCTTTTTAATCTATCCATATAATTCATCCATCATCTTAAATCTGTCTTTTATAAATTCAATAACTTCTCTGCTGAATCTTTCATTGTATATCGCACTGTTTCTAATGAAAACACCGCTTTTTATAAGGTATTCCCTTTTGTTTTCGGCAAATCCCACTGCATTTTCTACCGTCATCCCTTCGCTTTTTAGTTGCTGCCATCTGTCTGTCAGCAAGGTTTCATCAAAGGTTAACTCCTCCAATTCCCAATCTTCAAGTACTCTGGAAAATACCTCTCCATCCAAATCTTCCGTATAATACGGATAATTTGTCGAAAGTAAACCAAATGTATCTATAAATGTATTGGGAATTCGATAATGCCTGTAATCTTCCCCTCCATTAATCTGCTGGGCAAATAATAACTTTTTTCGATTTAACCCTTCTGCATTATATACTAGCTGCTGAAACAGGAAAAAATCTATATAATTATCAATTTCCGGATTTCCAATATACAATGGCTTCCAATCAGAATCAGTTATTTCATCATGCCTGCCCTCAATTTCAATTTTCTCCTGTGCGATCAATGCTTCTATATTGCTGTTTTTTAAAGAAGCTTTACAGTTATACAGATAATCTCCTTCCTTGAGCCCAAACTCCTTGGGCTCCTGTGGCCACATCATTAGATATAATCCACAGTATTGTCTGTCGATCAAAACTTCTGCATAATCGGCTTTCACTTTAAAGTTATAATCATCTTCCTCACGGCCACCTATTTGATTCCAGAATTCTATGGCAACACTGCTGCGCAGCGCGCTATTATCTCTGGCCATAGGCAGTAATTTCCATTCTGAATTTTTTCCAAGGTCAAGATATGAAACCCGGTTGCTTTCTCCTGTATCTTCATGCCACAATTTCAATGTATACTTTCCGGAGTCGGTAATACGATAAGTGCTTTGAGTTTTCTTGATACTGTAGTTATGCACCTCTGAATCGTATGGATTGTACAACCATGTACAATCTGTTTCCACACAAAGTACCGGCAATCCTGTAAAAATCAAATTCCCTTCTAAACAATAATCTCCCTTCTCCAGATAAATATGAAACAATTGACTCTCCTTTATTGCTTCTGCCTTCTGAAAAAGAGAATCCTGACTAACTATAATTAACCGGCTGTTTTTATCTACTGTAGTAAACTTTCCTTCCCAAAAGGATTCATCCGCATTTTGACTGATATATAGGGTATTGCTTTCACTATCGTAAGGTATCTGGTTTCCATTGAATTGTATCCACCGATCCATTTCATTAGTCTGGATAATTGGCTTGGATGCAGTAATTCTCTCCCATTCCCCTGCACCAACTATCCTCATCCCCATAAAATCACGGCTATTTACTAAAAACACTACTATTAGAAATACTGCCAGTGAAATAATTAAAACAGTTCCCCAAAGTAACCGAATACTCTTCTTCCTTTTATCCAACGTTTTCCCTACTCTCTAAAAGCCAATTCACTGAAATTACATTTTCAACACTTTGGATTTCCTTCATAAGCTCATAGTCATTATCTTTCCTGGATGTCACCTCACAAATAATTTCACACTGTAATTCAGAAATACTTGCATTACGTATTTTAAATTTTCTATACTTTTGCCCTATTACTTGTTTAATATTATCTAAGTTTACTTGTTTGTTCCCTCTGATAATAATCAGATATTTAGAAAACTCATTTGTATAAAAGCTTGCTGCTACTAATAACACAGCTATAAAAATAGTGGAAATAACAGCCAGCTTATAAATTTGCGCGCCGACACAAAGCCCCTCTACAATAGACCAGAAAATATACACTGTGTCATGAGGGTCCTTCACTGCTGTTCGGTAACGTACAATAGATAATGCGCCAACCATACCTAATGATATTGTAATGTTACTGCTGATCATAAGCATAATCACTGCTGCAACCAATAATACAATTACGTTTGTAATATTAAATCTTGCGTTATAGCTTACTCCTGTATATGTGATCCGGTAAGTAATAAAAATAATTACTGCCATTAAAAGCCCAACGGACATAACCATTAAAATTCTACTGCTGTCAAGCCCCTCGCTATTAGTCGCAAACCATGCTAGAATATCTTGTTTACCCATACTTGTTTCCTCTCTGACTATAATATCAATTCCATATCCCTGCTATAGCCATATTTACTGATAGAAGTGTTGTCCAGATCATACTTACCCAGCACGTTGGAAATCATTTTCAGTAAATGTTGATTAAATTTTACCTCTAATATAGCATATCGATTAATTGCCGGATTCCACCGGACATTTTTCTGAAATAAATCAAGTTCCGTACAGGAACATCGTACATTCTGGTCAATCGTTAATCTGGTGCTGAATTCCGGGTATATATATGCCATACGGTCATATTCAACTAATGTTACTGGACGATAGCATCCCAGCTTTAGCAGAGAATATATCTCTAACGCAGTGTCGTCCTCCTGATTCAGCAAAACCTCATAATTACCATTTTGGACATGAACAGCATCCTGCCTGTTCAAAATCAAACTACTCTTTTTCTGATATTTTCCACGTTTCTGCTTCATTTCCAATTTGACGCTGTCAGTATCTTCTCCGTAGCTTCTTAGTCTTATCTTCTTTCGAAATTCCACACCGGACATTTTCTGCATATAATCAATATTATTAATAGAATCAAAATACAGACTTCTCACTTTATAACCTCCGCCCAGCGAATACCTGTCCGGAATCAAAAGTTTATTCAAATCCTCTTTTAAGTATATACTATCAGGATATGAAATCCAATACTTATATTCATTTCTCCAAACCTGTAACTTCTGTACCATCGTTTTCCCACATCACCTTAATTAATTCACTTGTATATGTCTTTCTCCCTTCGGAAGATAAATGCATGCTGTCTGTAAAATACACTGGATTTTCAGAGTCAAACACAACAGTTTTTCCTGTCATTTGTAATTGCTTTGCAGTCTCAGAGGAAAGCAGATATTCACATTGTAATTCATCCAGCAATTCCAGATATTGTCTCATCAGCCCCTGGTAATTATTGTCCTGCACCGCTGTTGCATATTTAGGCGTTTCAATAAAGACAATTCTAATCTGATTTTCCCTGGCAATTTGCACTATAGACATAATCGCTTCCCGTTGAATATCATTAATACTTGTTTCTGTATTTATAATTTTATCCTGTTCCAATTCTTCTCTCGTAGCTGAAGCAGACTCTGCAATATTTCCCCCTTTATGAAAACGTTGATTTATCAGATAGCTGTTGACAGGCCAAATCAGCAATTGATCGTTGTTGGATGTGACAAAAATATTCCAAAATTCTTCTGCTCCAACCCCTGTCGTATTTCGAATCATATTCCAATATTTCCATTTTTCCTTAAGATCCATTTCCAAAAATATCTTTTCATCACTTATGGAAGGTTCCTTGCTGGCTCCATAGGCATACATATCTAAATATAGTGTGCGGATAGCCACGCCATGTTTTAACAAATATTCCAGCTGAAGCAACTCTGAGGCCGGCTGATTACCATTATAGGATAACACATAGCAATTCTCTCCATACCCTTCCTCTAATTCATAGATGTCTATTCCCTGCCGGAACATAGAAGAACCCAGAAAAAGAAAATCAATGGAGCCACAGCTAATTGCTGCCTGCATCCCATAATTAGCATCTTTTACCAGTATACGGGTAAATTCCCCTTTAACCCAAAGAATTATTGTGCATATTATTAATGTAGTTACAATCCATTTACCATGTTTTCTCATGACAATTCTCACTTAATAGTTTGCATATAAAAAACTATTCTGCCCTACAGACGCAAAAAACACAATTGCTGCAAGATATATAATAGAACGTACTTTATTTTCCTTTTCATTATCCAGCTTTGCTGCATACAGCGCTCTCCATTCAAATATTGCCAGGATAACTATGCACAACATAATACTGCTAAAAACAGCAAGGCAGCTATAATCACCAGTAAAGGGCAGAATTGTTTCTATTACTGCATTCGGTGTAATTGTCAGGCGGCAAAACATTCCTGATATAAAGCCTCCGGCGTCCCTGATACTATCCGCCCTAAACAAAACCCATCCCAACATAACACATATAAAAGTCAGAAATGTTTTAATAATTTTATGTTTATCCTTTTGGTTATCTTCCACCAGATTCCATAATCCATGCCAGATTCCCCAGGCCAGATACTTAAACCCTTCTCCATGCCAGAAACCGCTTATTATGAATGTACAAAGTATATTTATCTTTTTTCTGATACGACTGCATCGATTGCCGCCTAACGGAATATATACATAATCTCTTAAGAAAGAAGACAGGGAAATATGCCATCTTCTCCAAAATTCCCCAATGCTTCCCGAAAAATACGGCATGTCAAAGTTCTTTCTGCATGTTATTCCAAATAAATTTGTTACCCCTATTACGATTTCCGAATAGCCTGCAAAATCGCAATAAATCTGTATTGTATAGCAGAATGCCCCCATCCATAATGTCAAACCGGAATAATTGCGGTAATTTCCAAAAACAGTATTTACATATCCGCTTAAGCGGTCTGCAATTACCATTTTCTTATATAATCCGGAAATAATCAACAAGATCCCTTGCGCAAACAGGTCTGAGTTATATTTCATTTTCTGCTTTAGCTGTTCGGTTATTTCTTCTGACCGGGAAATAGGACCGCATATGATCTGTGTAAACAAACTCACGTAAACCGCATAATCCACAAGGTTCTCTTCCGGTTTTCTCTTCTTCCTGTATACATCCGCTAAATAGCTGATAATCTTAAAACTGTAATATGACAATCCAAGCGGCATGATCCCAATATTGCCTCTGCAAAACAAAAATTGCATTTTAAAAATACACAAAATTAAAATTACCGGAATAATACCACCTGCAATCCGTATTCTGCTGCCAGATACAAGAAACTTTCCGTAATAGAAACTCCACAAGGTCAACAGCAAGATTAACCATGCAAAACCAAAATCGCATATGAAATAAAACATGAAACTATACGCTAATAATAAATACTTTCTTATGCCGCAGGGTAGGATATAATATATTATCAACGCAATCCCTGAAAAAGCCAAAAAAAGAAGAATATTGGATTCCATAATTTTTACCTATTGATTCCGCCTGTCAAAAAGTTCCTTTGTCCGGTCAATACCACAGTTAAGTAAAACATCCAGTATGCTCAATCCTGTACAAAACTCTTCTGCATATTTCTGGTCATAGGCAGGTGCCTCAAACTTTTGGAATATTACCTCTATTCCATCCCTTGAAAAACTATCCATATCCATATATTTCCGGGCACCGGTACCCGATAAATAGCAATCTGCCGAAACGCTTTTACACAGGTTTAATATTAAATCATTCTTGTGTGCATCCCTCGGATAATCCAGATCACTCTGCCACACAATCCTGGTAGTAATTCCCAGCATATCCTTCACCAGACAGATTGCATCATAGTTGACGTCAATAAGTTTATCATATCTCTTTGTAAAAACCGGTTCAATTAAATCCCAGACTTCGTTAAAATATGGCATTTTTCCATAGGTTCCCTTTAGAAAATCAACTTGCCTTTTCTGCCAGTCAATCTCCTGATTCAATTTAATCTCTCTTAACTGTTTTTGCATATATCCCGCTTTTTGGAAAGCAACCGTAAGATATGACGGTACCCCATTGCAGTTAAGCACACGATTTCTCTGCGTCATGGAAGAGTCCGTCAGTTGTACTTCATCCAATAAAATGAAAATATCACTTTTATCCATTTTATCAAAATAGCCCATCCAAGGGAAATAATTAGGTTGATGTATTCCTGCTATCATACGAAATATACTCCTGTAAATCTCTAAAATTTTGATTAAGCAGCCGGTATCTGTCTTCCCATGCCTGTTTTAAAAATCTCTCCAGCTTAACTTTTATATCTTCCTGCGTCGTATCATACCAAAAGGCATGTGTCAATATGTGCATTCGCTCATACACTGCCTTATGAATATAATCCATGACAGGCTCTCTCCATGACATTCTGGAATCGGATACATATTTAAAATCCTGGAAAAAAGTTTTTCCGTAGCTGTTAATCATACCTTCTTCTGTGAAATCAAGATCCGCTTCCAGACATTCTTTGGAAGGCCTGTGCATAGATACAACGGATATTTCCTCATGCCCTGTACATTTTCTTAACAGTTTCATTTCTTCTTTTACATAGTTCTTAAGAAGTTTTATATCTGTTACTTCATAATTAGCCTCATCAAAATGCAGGCCCAAATGATGACCCATATTTAAAATTTGACAGAGAATATTCTGTGTTTCACAATCCATCAAATTGTAGAAGCCGGAAGATACCAGAATCATGTATGTAGATGTTACGCCTTCCCTTTTCTCCAGTTCAGCAAGTGTCAATGCCTTTTCTAAGCTATAATCCACATCATGCCTTAAAATCACACACCTTGTATGCTGTAAATAATTCTCATAATCTGTAAAAACATACCCCTGCTGCTTCAATCCATTCAGCATCGCAACATATCCGCTATACGTAAAGTCCATGCTTTATTTTCCTCCAAAAATTGATTTCATCCATAGCACTAACGTCCTTGCCAGATAAGTCAAACGCTTCATCCTTCCTGTCTCATACAGCATTCTCAGTTTATCTCTATAACCTGCGCAAGTAGTTGACTTACCTCCCAGATAGAAGTTTGCCAACGGAGCATAAATCGGAGTAAACGTAATTTCTTTTTTATCATATACCCGAAGCATAAATTCATAATCTGCCGCACTCTCATACCTTATATTAAAAGTGCCATATTTATCATAAACATCCCTGGAGACAAAGCAGGATGGATGTGCGATCATTCTCTCTTCCATAAATTCATGAGAAAGAAACACAATACTCTCAAGTTTATCCCCTTCGTATATCTTGATGCCTCCATAACAAATCTGCAAGGGCTTGTCCGATACTTTTTGAACCACTGTACTGACTGCATCTGGCTCATAAGTGTCATCACTATTTAAGATACCAATAAAAGTCCCTTTTGCAAGTGCGATTCCTTTATTCATTGCATCATAAATTCCCTGATCCGGCTCTGACACAACGCAAATCGTTCTGTGGAACTTTTGATAAAATGCATCCTGAAACCCATTTACAATCTCAACTGTATTGTCATTTGACTTTCCATCTACAATAATATATTCAATATTATCATATGATTGATTTAAAATACTCTTTATGGTTCTTGCAATAGTGCTACTGCTATTATAACAAACGGTAATCACTGATACCAGCATATTTCCATCATGCTTCATATCTTATTTCCTTCCAGATAATGAATGGCCGCAACTAATTTTTTCAGATTATTGGCAATATTATAATCTTTATGCCATATATCATATGAGTTCTGCCTTAAACGCTCAACTTCACTTTCTTCCAAATTATAAATCTCCCTTATGGCTTTCGCTATAATTTTCTTCTCAGGATTGGCAGGCAGCAGATAGCCATTACCGCAAATCATCTCAGTGATGCCGCCCACATCAGTACCAATAATTGGGATCCCATATGACATTGCCTCCTGAATGGACACAGGGCATCCTCCTTCAGTGGATGAGGTTGTGATAAAAGCATCTATTTTCTTTTCCTGATAAATTTTTTGAATCTGACTGCCATTAAGATATCCTGTAAATTCATAGGTAATATTATTTTTACTGGTAAGCTTTTCTTTTGCATAAGCTTTAAGCCATTCAAGTTCCTCCCCATCTCCAATGTGGATCCAATGAATGTCTTCCTCATTTAACACGGATAATGCTTCAATGATCAATTCTATCCTTTTAAGCGGAATGGTATAAGAACAGCTAAGCAGACCGAACTTTCCCTGTGCATGAGCTTTTCTATCCGGCTTCGGTACTCCTAATTTACATACAATATATTTCTCATCCGTTTTATCGTGTGCAAATTGTTTTCTATAGTATTCTTTTGCATAATTTGCCGCAAAAATCACTCCGTCCAGTTCCTTGTCCATGATCTGTTTAAAGGGCTGCCTTCCCCCACTTATTCTTTCATGATATAAATCAACTCCATGAGTTCTGGTTATTACTTTCAAATCAGGAAATTGTTTTTTGAGTTTCAGAAATGCATAACAATAATAAGTATACCAGTAAGAGTAACAAATCACATTTTCATCGGCCTGAAAGAGTTTCTCTTTCTGAATATATTTTAATTCTTCCATCATCAGAATATAAAAACCAACAGACTGATATAATTTTTTTAAAACAGAACCTCCGCTTCTACAGATACAGGCAAGTTCCTGACGCCCTTCTCTGTCCAAAAAGAAATGCAGGCCCCAGCAAATCTTTTGCAGGAAGGTAATATGACTTTCAAAGTGCAGCACAGTTATCCCTGTATCTACTACGCTCTCATTTTCTGTGTCTGCCACATCACCTGCACCGGCATGCGAAATCAGGGTAATATCATATTCATGCATCAACGCCTTCAGCTCTGGTTCTATAAAAGTTTTTTCGCCTTTTCCATAAGGGAAAGTGCTGCTCAAAAAAATCATTTTATGTCTCATATGGTATTTCCGCCGCTTTTACTTCAATAAGGCATATAATTTATCTGCCACAAAAGAAATATCCTGCTCTGTTAAATATGGATGCATGGGCAAAGACAGGCATCTGCCGCATACAGCTTCTGTAACCGGATAAACATCATCTTTTTTCAAATAGGACGATAACGCTTTCTGCTCATGCATACCTTTTGCATAATAAATCATTGTTGGAACGTTGAATTTTTCTAATTCTTTTTGGATATAATCTCTCATTTCACGGTTTTTAAGCAAAATAGTATATTGTGCCCAGCTTGAACGAAATCCCGGTTTAATTTCCGGGCACTTCACATAACTTTTTAACAATTCCGTATACCTGTCAGCCCAATGATTAACTAATGCAAGCTCCTCGTCAAATTTACTTAATTTGACTTTTAAAACAGCGGCCTGTATTGCATCTAATCTTGAGTTAAGTCCCACACGGACATTATCATACTTATTATCACCTTTACCATGAACTTTAAGAGAATTTAACTTCTCTTTCCATTGGCAATTATCAGTGAAGATAGCTCCTCCATCGCCATAACACCCCAGTGGCTTTGCCGGGAAAAAGGATGTAGTAGAAATATCTCCAAAGCCACATGCCTTGCGTTTTCCTATGCTGCCTCCAAACCCCTGCGCTCCATCTTCTATTATTTGCAGACTATATTTGTCAGCTATCTTCCGAATAGCGCCAAAATCTGCCGGCTGTCCAAATAAATCTACCGGTATTATTGCCTTCGGCTTGTATTTTCCCTCATTCAATGTATTCGCAATTGCCTTTTCTAAAGAAATTGGGGAAATATTAAAAGTGTCTTCCTCTATATCAACTAAAATCGGCACTGCTCCTGCTAACGCCACGGTTTCTGCTGTAGAAAAAAAAGTAAAATCCGGGACAAAAACAGCATCTCCCGGACCTATTTCCAAGCACATTAAAGCCAGTTGCAACGCATCTGTTCCATTTGCGCAGGATATGCAATATTCCACTCCTACATATTCTGCCAATTGCTCCTCTAATTCTTTAACTACGCTTCCCCCAATAAAGGATCCCTTTGAAATAATTCCTAAAATTTCTGCATCAAATTCTTCTTTGTATAGTTGGTATTGTTTCTTTAAGTCTCTGAATTCCATTCTACTAATCCTTCTTGAACTATTCGGTACTTTTTATGACACTTTTTGCAGGCTAATTCGCCTCTAAGGATCTCTCCGCATTCACATACCCATCCTTTTCGAACAGCAGGGACTCCTGCCATCAGTGCATGGGCCAATACATTTTGAGTTACTACAGCACCTGCTGCAACCAAAGCATTCTTTCCAATTTCATGCCCACAGACAATCGTGGCATTTGCTCCAATACTGGCTCCTTCCCGTATAATCGTTGGAATGTAATTTCCAGCCCCTTTAGGATATCTGGCTCTCGGGGTCAGATCATTTGTAAAAACGCAGGAAGGGCCTAAAAACACGCCATCCTCAATTTCAGTTCCTTCATATACAGAAACATTATTTTGTATTTTAACGTTATTTCCTATTTTTACATTATTGGAAATATTCACGTTCTGACCCAACGAACAGTCTCTTCCTATTCTGGCACCTTTTTGGATATGACAAAAATACCATATTTTCGTCCCGTCCCCTATCTCCACGTTTTCATCTATATAACTGCTCTCATGCACAAAATAACTCATTTAAATCTCCCTTTAAAATCTGTCGTTTTCACATCATCCAGCGGCAGTTTAACAATACTGCCTGTAGCAGCCGATTTATAAATTGCAAGCACCAGCTCCAGGGCTCTTTTTCCTGCATATGCATCCACATAGGGAGCCCGGTTATTCTGAACGGCATCTATCACATCTGCATAAAGCGGAGTATGTCCATAACCATATACATTGGGAGGATTCTCATGAAATCTTGCTTTTATCTCCTCAGGACTGTCAAGCTGATCAGAAAAATTCCATTCTTCTATAATATTTACGGATTGACCGCCAGCCTTTACTGTTCCTTTTTCGCCAAAAATATAAAGGGTTTCTTCCAGATTTTTAGGATAAATATCTGTGGTTCCTTCAATAATTCCATAAGCTCCATTTTTAAATTTAACCAAAGCAATTCCCAGATCTTCTGCCTGAATATAGGGGTGATTTAGCCGGTCCGTCATTGCAACTACTTCTGATACCTCATCTCCCATCATCCAGCGAAGCAAATCTATATTGTGAATACATTGATTCATCAGTGCGCCGCCGTCCTGCTCCCATGTACCTCTCCATTTTGCCCTGGAATAATATTCGTAATCTCTGCACCAACGAATATGGGCAGTTCCATAAAACAGCCTTCCAAAGCGTTTTTTTTCTACCGCTTCCCTGATTTTTCCAACGGATTTATTAAAACGATTCTGATGGCAGGCACACACTTTTACTCCATATTTTTCTGCCTTTTCTATAATGGCATCCGCATCCTTAAGGGATAAAGCAATGGGCTTTTCAATAATAAGGTTACAGTGATGTTCAATACAGTCTAATGCTATCTGCGCATGCTTTCCACTCTCAGTTGCAATTGCTACCAATTCCGGCTTCTCTATTTCCAGCATTTCTTTATAATCTGTATATTGGTGCACATTTTTCAGTTCAAATTTCAAAACCTTATCTTCTATATTTTCAGGAACAATATCACATAGTGCAACAAATTCCAAATGGTTTTTCATGGCTGCTGCAATATGATTAGGCGATATTCTGCCGCATCCTATTAAAGCATATTTCATAATTATACTCCATTCTATCAGTCTAAAAAACAGCTTACTACAGGTTCGATAGTTTTAACAATATCACAGCACTTTTCAGCGCTATTTCTAATCATCGTCGCAACCTCTTCCTTATTTTTTCCATTGTACAACTTATCATAAAATTTTACAACATCGTTTATATTTACAGGGGTTTCGTCTGCCGGAATCTTTAAAACATATTCTTTTCCTTCAAACACATCCGATTCGCATGCCGTAATAAATGGAATGCCCTTCGCCGTATACTCCCTTGATTTTAAAGAACTGGAAACAGAAACGCCATTTCGAAAATCACCAAGACTTTCCACTCCCATATCACAATAGTTATAAATTGCATTAAGCGTCTCTCCTCTTTGTACCCCGTGAAAAATACAACGATCGGAAAGATTATATTCATCCACAATATGATGATATTCTGCTACTGGTTCTCCTGAGCCGACCATATGGAAAATTATATTTCTTGTTCCTCCCATCCGGTAATACTCTCCCAAACCCTTCAGCATCCGGTCATAACCATGCGCTTTGGTAAATCCTGCCACAGCCAGCAGATTTATCTCATCTTCCCGGCCTTCTGGTTTTCTTCTTTCGATCATCTGAAAATCAATTCCATTTTTAATCTGAACTGTGGGTATCTGGAAAATTTTCTTATCCAATGAATAAGTTGCAATTCGGTAAACATATGGCCAAATACGATTACGATACAATTTATCCAGCGAATAAAGCATCCACCATACCATCCCCGGCAGCCGCTCTTTATCATAGGGATAGGTAGGAATCTCAACAATAATTTTGGCTCCCTGTTTGAATAATCGTCTGATTATTTTAAAGTAAAAAGTATCCATCAAGCCATAACGATTATAGACATATTCATAAGATTCATTTTTTAGTCTTTGATACAAATAATAGTTTGCAGCTAATTTGCGGAATTTTCCCACCTTTCCAAGCGAATACTTGACACCATCTTTAAAATAGTATGTCATATTTTCCGAAATACAGGTATAATCCACAACAAAACCATGCTCTTCAAAGGCTTTCATCTGCCCTTTTATTTTTTGTGTAATTCCCGATGAAGGTCCGTCACTAAAATCCCATGTTGTTAAATATAATAATTTTTTCATATATCATCCTTAACATCTACTATATAAACCAAGTACCACCGGCAATAATTTTATCCGATAAAGAAGTACGCATCCTGTTACAAATATGCGATTTTTTAATTGCTCACCTTTGGGTTTATGAATACCTGTCACTTTCCACTTCATAAAATCCGGATAATGCCTTCTGAGCCAGCCAAAGCATTCCCCATAGGTCTGTCTTCGCAAATCATCATCACTTCCTCTGGCACTGTAGAGCAAATACCAGATCAGATACTTTGTAAAATAATATGTCATAATATCTTTTTTCAAATAGGGGGAATCTGCAATTCTGTTTTGCAGCTCATCCAGCATTACAATTGGGTTCCTGTCTTCTGTCATTTTATTCCATTTCATTCTTGACTCTGATTTGTTATTATGAAGCCAATTATATTCTGCTTTCGGAATTACCACTATCTTGTCCGTATGTCCGGCAAACAGGATATTAAAATACAGATCCTCACTGATTTTTGTGTGAAAAAAGCAGATATGATATTGATCCAACAACGCTTTCCGGTACAATTTTCCCCACGGCGCCACTATACGAAATTTACTCCACTCGCAGTTAGGATCAAGTTCCCAAACTTCCTCCCATTTTCCTTCCGGGCTTACCAGCTTAAATCCACCAATGACTTCGTCTGCTCCGGTTCGTTGTGCTTCCTTTACTAAATTTTCAATGCATGTGCTGTCAAGCCAGTCGTCCTGATCAATGAAAAAAATAAAATCTCCTATGGCATTTTTTAATCCCGTGTTTCTTGCTTTAGCAATTCCTGCATTATCCTGTTTTATATATCTGATCCTCGAATCTTCATTTTTCGACATAATCCCAAGAATTACTTTTTCTGAATCATCGGCAGAACCATCATTAACAAGAAGCAGTTCCAAATCCTTATAGGTCTGCTCTACAACTGATCCTATACTTTTTTCCAGATACTCTGCGCCATTAAACACAGGCATAATAACAGAAACCAGTATGCTATCTTCTTTCATGTAATCACATTCCCCTGACAATTGCACTGAAATTACACATTAATGCAAGCAAATTAAGCAGGAAAAAAATCAGCAATATATGCTTTTCTTTCCCTTCGCTGATTTTAAGGCAGTCATTTTTAATAATAAATGGCAAAAACACCAGAAAAGGTAAAAAGTACCTTCCCTGTACACCAAAAATCGTTCCTATGCTATATATATGAATATAGGAATATACAAAAAGAAAAGTAGTCAATACCAGCCCACATCCTGCCCCAAATATTCCCAAAGCAATATACCTGTCCTGTTTTCTCCAATATACCTTACGAATATTATTCATCATCAAAAGCAGCATCAGCAGAAAGATTGTATAAATGATTATTTTCGGAACCTCTACTGCCAGAAACGAACCGTTTATACATTTGTATATGTAGTTTTCTCCCTGTTCAAACAATGTATTAATATATACTTTAATTGTATAAACCGGATTTTCCAGTATCGTTGACAATGAATACCTTTCCCTGTCGATATTATCTACTGACACACTTCTGGTATCTACAGTCTGCGTTGTAACATATCCAACCGCAGTTGATCCTCTGGCCGCAAAAGCCGCCAAAATTACCATACCTGTCACTCCAATATAAGAAGCAAACTGCCATATCCTATTCTTAAATTTCTCCATAGGAATCAAAAGGACAGAAAATGCCATAATAAAATAGATAAACTTGGCAGGAACCAATAAAGCCCCCAATCCAACAATAATAATGGCATCAATAAGAGCAAAACTTTTTTCACGTTCACGACAGTACATACAATACGCAAAAATCAACATGGAAAGCGCCATATTCCACGAGTCATAAGAATAAGAGGAGGCAATCCATACAACAGACGGCAGGAAAAGAACTGCCAGCATACTTTGCCTGAATTCTCTGCTGATTTTCAAACCCAGCATCGAAAGAAGTATAAACAACAATAAATTTGTAAATCTCCCTGCCAGCAAAATAATCTGATAAGGCGCATGAAGCAACCTGGCTATCGTAATGCCCAGTGCTGATGCATAATAAATATATTTGTATAAATTTGGCGCATCAATATATGAACCACTAATATATTGTCCGCTCCTGTTTCCATAGTCCCAGTCCTGCCAGAAACGATATCCTGTCTGTCTGTCATCACATCGGTTCATTCGGATAAGTCCGCTTTCATAAACATAAATATGGCCATCCTCACTGACCGCTTCTTTTTTCATCCAGTTACTTGAAATCGCATATGCCTGTCCAAAATGTGTCCATTCATCCTGAACTGAAAACGGTGGTAAAACGATACTGTAAAGAATTCCAAGTATCATATAAATAATAAAAAACGATTTGCTCCCCTTCTCTTTACGATAATCAAAAGCAAAAAATATCGCCAAAGAAAAAACAATAATTATCAAAGCACAGATTATCACATATTGCACAAAAAAGCTCTTTTCAAGCCCATATACTGCAATTGTCAGGGAATCCTCCGGCAGGTCGGCACTGGAATAAAAAATGCGATATTCTTTTCCAGTCTCAAGCATTAAGGGGAAGTTATTCCATTCTCTGTGTTCCGTAATGGCAAACGAGGTAATATTAATTTCATTTATTTCCTGCTCCCACAACACATTTCCCTGTGCATCGGCAATTCCAACATGCAGTTTAATTGGGGTTTCATCCAGAAATACTTCCATTTCCACATTGTCGTTACAAAATGCCAGTGAGTGAATCTGGTCAAACTTTGCTGTAAATGTCATATCAGTTCCACTTTCAACAATAATCTCTTCCCTGGCACAGCTATACTGCAATCGGACCTGCCACCATAAAAACATAATAAGCAGCATGGCGGTTATAGTTACAACATATTTGAATATACAGCTTGTTCGAAATTTTCTGATTATATTAAACATATTGCATATCCCCTTATTTCATTTAATTCGCAGTTCATAATTAATTCTTAGAAGCAAAAAAGAACCCTTCAGGCTGAAAAAGACAGGTATTAAAAGCAAGCCGCCTATTATCCTGGGTTTTTATAGTATAATATCCCAAATCATTATGATCAGGCTTTGTGATATCCATATCAATTTCAAAAGGCTGATAACAAAAATTGGAATAACCATATTCCTGTAACAACTGCTGAATAATCGGCACAGAATATATATTGTAATTTACCTTGGAAAAATCAGCTTCATGCGTTGGCCTTTCATAATTTTCAATGCTTATTGTATAATTTATCTTTCCATTGTAAAATAATGATGATACTGCTATCCATCTGGGATTTAACTTACATATTTCTTCTAATGGACGCTTGTATTCCGGAAGCCATGATAAGGTCTGTAAACTGATTACCCCATCAAATTGATTTTTATATTTTTCGTCTAAATTAAAGCAATCTGCTTTTTCAAGTTTAATGTTGTTTGTTTCTCCCTCAAAAAGTTGAAACAATTCTGTATTTATATCTATTCCCGTAAACTGTGCATTTTTGTACTTATCGGCAATATATGCTAACGCACTTCCGGCTCCGCATCCCACATCCAGGACTTTATCATTGCTGATACTTACATTTTGACGAAGAAACTTTTCAAACGCAACCGTTATTCTATATGGACTCTTAAATTGTCTTTTATACCACTCCAGATTTTGCTTTTCCGTCCAATAATCTTTATTACTTTTATCTTGCATTATTATATTCCTCTCTCCTTATCTGTTGCTCCAGTATCTCCAGCATATATTTTATGTTGTCTAAAGTATATCTGTGGTCACAGGGCAGCCACAATATTTGTTCCACCAAATTCTTTTCGACCTTGCTGGCACCAACTGTCTCTTTTACCTCTTTCCAGTACTGCGGAACAAATATCTTTCTTTCAATTAATTTTTTTCTGATAGCTTCTCCATCTTCAATAAAAAAAGGATAAGAAAACGGTCCTTTTACGTTTTCATTTACTTTTACCAGATTTTGATGCTTTAAATGCTCATGCAGATAAAGGAAATTTTTATTTCTTTGTTCTATAATATATTGGTAATCCAGGCTTTTCAAAATATTTTCTGTTAACCTGGACATTAATTTAATTGTCCTGTCTGTAAAGGTATCTTCGTGATTTTGAAAATCTTCATAAAAGCTCTGTGCATCATACTCATATCTTCCCAACAGGTATTTCATTGCTTCAAAAGAAACATCCGTTTCAAATGTGCAGTCATTCTCCAGGTTACTGTATAAAAATCCACCATCTGCTACGCCGACAAATTTTCTGCAGCTATACAATGTATCAATTCCGTTAATTGGTTGTCCAAAATAATTTTGAACATTATCCAATATAATGTTTTTATATTTTTGTTTTAAACTGGATACGTAGCTGTTTTCTAAAAATCCGCAATAATTTACCACATAAAGATAATCTTGCGTGATGTCAAATTCATTTTGAAAGTCTTCCTCTATTAAAAATTCCTGATTTATATGATAGAAAAAAATTTCACAGCCCTCTTCTAAACAGACCTCTTTTATTACTCCGCATAAATAATACGGTATAAATATTCTTTTTATATTTCTTTTTCTGAGCAAAAACCGCAGGCAATTTCTTGCGCTATTAAACTTTAGCGCCTTATTATGGTATAATTCCCCTCTATACTCTTCAAACCCAAAATATCCGCCTATTTCCATATCAGACAATCACTTTCCCCAATTTTGGAATTTTACTTAATAATAATACTAATGCCATGCTCAACAGATAAACAATTATTGAAATAATTGGCACAGAAATCACAGGGTTAAAGGTTAATGTATTTAATCCCAAACCTTTTAATATTAAAATCAGCAGTGGATGCAGTAAATATATTCCCAGCGAATACTTTGATCCTATATTTATTCCTTGTCTTACCCTGCCCTCAACCTGATTTTCAGAGCATAAATATTTTACCCCCTCAAATATCGCTACACTGGCCAGAAGAACAGGAATAGTATCATTTCCATAATATCCTGTAGCATATCCATTTTTTATAGACAATATTTTACTGATGCCAATTGTTAATAATATCCCTGCTGCTCCACCTGCCATAATAAGCTTTCTCATATGCCCTGTTTCTTTATTGGCAAGATAATGGCCCAATACAAAATATGATACATATCCAAGTGGAAAATATAATTCCATATTCTCATAAACTGACTTAAATTTTGCAATATAAGGCAGCTTTAATCCTACAGGAACTAAAAAGGTGAAAAAAAGTGAAACTATTATAAAATAACGCATTACATCAACATCTTCCGCTACTTTTCTCAATATTGGGACCAGTATATATAATCCAATTATCATAGGTATAAACCACATATGATAATAGCCATTAATAACATTAAATACAAATTCCTTTAAACTGCCTCTTTCAACAAACATCTGCAGATACGCTGCGTATATAGTTGACCAAAACAAATAAGAAATTATTAAACGCAATATATTTTTCCTATATAAACTTTTTATTTCTATTTGCTTCTTACCATTTAGAAACAGCGCACCACTTATCATAACCAGAACAGGAACTGTAAATCTTGTTATGCTGTCATATATATTGAATATATCCCATGCAAAAGAATTAACGTCGCAGTTACTCCAATTTTGCGTTGACACATGGAGAACAATAACCAAAAAACAGCAAATAGCTTTTAAAATATCTAAATAAATTACTCTTTCTTTCATCTCATAAGCCCTATTACCAGTAAAGAATATTTAGTGACAATATAAATAATATCTTCGATTTCATTTTATATATAAACAGATTTGGCCGACTATTTCTTTATAAACCTGATGAAATTTTGTTGTCACATCTTCATCACTTTTTCCATCCTGCATCAAAGTATGCTCCCAATATTTATCGAGCAATGTCACTATATGTTGGAAATCATAACTTTTATATAACAAATATCTGACCCCATCCTTAAAATTATCTCTAAGCAATTCTTTCGTCCACTTTTTTTGCCATGCATACGCTTTTTTGGATTTAATTAAAATACTTTGTCCCGCATACCTAAATGGCAGTTTGCAATCACATACAAGAAATGCATCCGGATTTTCCTGCAACAATCGTTCAATCTGTGTCAAACTTCCGCTAAGGATATCAAATCCATACTCCTGACCATCCATATTACAGGCGGCTTCTGAATCAAGCTGCTTTTGGCGGGAACAATTGTGCAGATTTATATATTTTGTTTCATATCCATTCTCCGTAAGCTTTATTGCAATTTCAAACATTCCTCTTCGAAACCATTTACTGTACTTCTCGCAGGTAATCATATAAAATTTTTCTTTCCTGCTCACTTTCTCTTTTTGTTCAGGAGTCTTCATATCCTGTTGTGAAAGCACACTTTCACATTTTCCCCAATCTATATTTTTATATTTGAAATCATATTCTTTTATCTGCTCCTGGTTAAGGTATTTGATACTTCCCTCAATCCCTTTATACTCGTATTCATGATTCATTCTTTCTTCAATTAAAGCAAATCCATTTGTATTTCGAACTGCAGAAAATGTATTCGCTAATAGTCCATATCCACTATAATTGGACAATACTCGATAATTGCAATATGACATACAGAACAATTCTTCAATATCACCAGCTTTTTCATCCTTCGAACACACATAATGGAATCGATTACAGGTGCCAAATTGCTCCTTTACCCATGCCAGATCATTAGAAAAGAAATAAAACTCTGTCTGCGGATCTCGTTCATAAAACCATGCAATGGCGGCACGATAATAGAAGATTTTACTTTCCTGTCCCAAAGTAACAAAATCACCTCTGCGAATATGAATTGCCACAGAAGTTTGCCCGGCAATGTTCCTTTTAAATGTTTCAATAAATAAAGATGTTTTTTTTAATGCTAAACTTTTTATATAAGGTGTATTTTCATCCACCTCAAATTCCGGATGCTTCCAGAAAAAATCAGCATAATCCGGTTCCTCACGAAAAATATAAAAGTCTCCCTTCAACCTGCCGCTTATCATATTTTCCATATCTTCGGTGTTTCTTATCCAATTTAATCCGGGATATTTTTTAGCTATTTCGCGCGTACATACAGTACGAAACGCAGGAAGATTCAGCATATTTAAGTTATACGGGCGAAAATATCCATCATAATAATCACTTACGTCCAGTACCAGCTCTGTCTGTAAATATTCTGCAAGCTTTGCTCCCAAAAAGAATTTATAAACCTGACTTGCAAATCCACCCATAATCTTAATTATAAGCATTTTTCTCTCCGCCTTCATCTATTAAACTGTACTCTGACAAAAACCCCTGAATTGTATCTGCTGAATTAAACATCAGGATATCAATCATTGACAAGTTCGGAATAAATTCATTGTCAAACTGCTGATAAGCAATTTCATTTGTTTTGAGAAACTTCAATTCCAATCCATTTTTCCTGAATTCCTGAAAAGAATACAATTCCTGCCCGCCAATTGCATTATAATATTCGTCTGCCTTTAACAGTCTGCATATGGCAATCACTTTATCCTGTCCATGAAGTTCATTATTTTTCTTAAGATCAGAGGACATAATTAACTGCGTACCGATTCCGAGATAATTATTAATTACCTCAAATGAATTTCTAATGAAAAAAGCTAAATTCTCTGCTTGACAACGCAATATCTCTTCTATTATGGGCATCACTTGATTATAATATGGGGCTTTTTTGTAAGCCGCCTCCAGAATCCTGATATTCTTATTGATTACTGAAAGATTATCCGAGACGCCAATTTCATTGATATGCTTAAAAGAGCTTGCTCCTGCCATCTGTATATTAAAATACTGTGGTTTCCCATCAAGTAAAATTCTATTTCTGTTGATCCATCCGCCTTTTATAAAATTTACATCATCATATACCACATATTTGTCTACTGCATTCATTAACTGCCAATACCCGATATAGGGCATAAAATATGGCTGCATAATTCCAAGTTTCATTTATCTTCACTCTTATCTCTTTTCAATTTATAATAACAATCTCCTACAAATGGAAAATATGCACATAATCTATAATATATTTTTTGCTTTTTCCCTAAATTTTTAAATAGTTTTGCATACCGCCCATCCAGGAGTTCTTTAAATTTTCTCTCATTTTGAAATATCCTGAAATTTAATATAGTCTCATAAGCATACGCTTCTTCTTCAAAGCGCCCCTTAGTAAATTCATTAAATCCTCTGATCATCTGCAATAAATCCTTATCCGTCCGCAACGCTCTTTTCCTTGATCCCGCATTCTGGCTTGACCAGCTTCCTTCACTTTGGATTCTATACCTTGACATGCTCTCATTCAGGTAAAACAGATTTCCTTTTGACCCATAAAGCAAAAAGAGTACTCTGTCCTCTGCTGCTGTTGCCAGCATAAAATCCGGTAATTCTTCCAGTTCATCCTCTATTGACTGTTTACGGCAAAACATACTGCTTGTATGGAATAAATGGGTATCTTCATAAGCTATATAATTTATAAGTGTTTGTCCCTCCATAACCCCATATAGAATATCTCTTTCCGGAATATTCATTCCATAATCGGAACTATCTTCTTTTATAACTTCAACTGTGTGTGTACATATATTGCAGTCTTCATGAGTTTCAAGAATTTTAAACTGTTTCTGCAATTTGTATGGGTCACACCAGAAATCATCTCCCTCGCATACCGCAAAGTATTTTCCTCTTGCCCTTTTTAACATCATTTGTATTAAAATGGAACGCCTTCCCTGAGAATACTGATTTTCTTCCTCTAACATAGGGACAAACAGTTTCGGATATTTATTCATATACTCTCTGATAATGTCTGCTGTACCATCTGTAGACGCATCGTCGTGAATCAATATTTCATAAAGAAAATCTGTTTTTTGTTCTACAAGGCTGTCCAGGCATTGCCTGACATATTTTGCATGATTGTATGTAATACAACATACTGTTACCATAACATTATCCATAAAACTATCTTCTCACTATTTCCGTGATTAATTCACAAATAAAATCTACTGTTTCCAATTCTAAATCTGCATACATAGGCAATGTCAAAACTTTTTCAGACAGTTCCTCTGCTATGGGCGTATCTTCCGAAGAGTACATCTTATTGTAACACTCGTAGCTGCTGGTAATAGGGTAGAAATATTTACGGGCATAAATTCCATTCCTTTTCAGCACTTCATCAACAGTATCCCTGGAAAAACCCAGTATCTCTTCGTCAAACATCACCGGGAAATACGCATAATTATAGTCCACATTCTCTTTAAGTTCTAAGATTCGTATTCCATTTATCTCATTCAAATGCTGCTTATATCTCTCAAATACTTCCTTTCTTTTCTCTATCTGTTTTTCCAGATGCCGCAAATTACAAAGTCCCATGGCGGCCTGAAATTCATTCATCTTAGCATTAGCTCCCACAGCATCAACCGTCACTTCATCCATAATACCAAAATTTCTAAGCCGATACAATTTTTCTCCAATTTCCGGTTTTCGATAGCAAACCGCACCACCCTCTATCGTATTAAAAACCTTAGTCGCATGGAAACTGAACATGGATGCATCTCCATATTCTCCAATTCCTTTCCCCTTATACTTCACACCAAAGGCATGTGCCGCATCATAAATGACCTTTAATCCATGTTTATGAGCTATCCGTTCAATGTTTTCCACATCACAGGGCTGACCGTAAACATGTACAGGTACGATTGCTTCTGTCCTGCTGGTTATTAAACTTTCAATTTTATTCGCATCTATCGTATATGTATTTGGATCAACATCACAGAACACCGGTTTTAATCCATTTCTTACAATCGCATGCGTTGTAGATACAAAAGTAAAGGGTGTTGTAATTACTTCACCCTTTATTTCAAATGCCTGTAAAATTAACTCCAATGCCATATGTCCATTAGTAAAAAGAGAAAGATTGGGAACTTTAAGGTAATCTCTAAGCTGCTTTTCCAACTCAACGTGTTTTTCTCCCATATTAGTAAGCCAGTGCGTTTCCCAAAGTGATTTGATTTCCTCTATATACTCATCTATTGGCGGCATAGAAGATCTCGTTACCAAAATTTTATCCATTTCATTTTCCTACTTTCCAAAGACTTCCTCTTTACTGCGCTCAATTACTTTTCCGTCCATTACCTCGTATATAATATCTGCATTCCGAATCGTTGTCAGACGATGTGCGATAATGATCATTGTCTTAATCCCTTTCAGGCTTTCAATGGATTCCATAACAGCTTGTTCCGTTTCATTATCAAGCGCTGAAGTTGCTTCATCTAAAACCAATACATCAGGATTATGATAAAGTGCTCTGGCAATTCCGATCCTCTGTCTCTGGCCTCCTGATAATCTTATGCCGCGATCTCCTACAAACGTGTTAATTCCTTCTGGAAGTGAATTAACAAAATCATACAATTGAGCCTTTTTAAGTGCATCTACTACTGCTTCCATATCTATTTCCCGTTCTTTAATCCCAAAAGCAATATTATTGCAAATAGTATCATCAGATAAATAAATGCTCTGAGGTATATAACCCAGCATTCTATGCCAACAGCTCATATGTTCAAAGGCATTCCAATCATCTACCATGATCTTTCCGTTTTGAGGTATCAGCAAGCCTAATATAATATCTGCAGTCGTGGTCTTTCCTGCTCCTGAGCTTCCAATAAAGGCAACTGTCTTACCCTTGGGAATGCAAAAACTCACATCACGAATGACATCACTGTCTGTTCCCGGATAACGATAGGAAATTTTATCAATTCTTATTTCTTTATCAAATGTATACCTGCTAAAATCCTCTTTCCCTGTCAATTCCTGTACTTCATGCCCTTCAATATCCTTAAAATCCTTATATATCAGATCAAGAGACGGCTTGCAGTATAAAATACTGTTAATATAGGCATTAATTTTCCCTACAGAAGGCAGAAGCCGAAATGCTGCAACTGCAAACGCTGCCAACTGGGGAATAAATGAAGCAATCTCACGTCTTCCAAAATAGATTTTAACAACAATAGCTGCCAGCAGACCAACAATACATACCGTCTCTATAATATATTTGGGAATTGCCACCAGCAATTCATTGATACGCGCACCTTTAATCAGCTTTTTATAATTTTCTTTATAAGATTCAACAAAAAATTCTTCTCTTTCCAGTACCTTTACTTCCTTGATTCCACCTAATGATTGATTTATCCATTGAATCAGTCTTGAATTATATCTCTGATTTTGCTCTCCCAGCTTAATAGAAATTTTCTTTGAGAGAACCAGATAGCCTCCTACACAAATAATCAATAATCCCACTACTACTACCGTCATAGAATGACTTGTATCAAACAAAAATAATCCTAATACTATACATACCGCTAATTCTGCAATAAGCTGCAACGTAGAACTTAGCAGCGTCATAAATTGATTCGCATCAATCTGTAGCGCCCTCTGCAATTCAGCCATATTATTGGATAAATGAAAAGTATAGGGTTCGCTCATGTAGGTTACCAGAAGCCTTGTAGCAAGGTTCATTCTTGTACGATAAGAAAACTTCAAAATTGTATTTTGCATAATAGAAAGGTATATATTCTTAATTACATAAACCAATCCAATGAGTGATGCAATAAATGCAAGAAAACCTTCTGTTGTTTCAAAATGAATTCTGGTATACAAAAAAGATAAGAATTGATTTTCATATATCGCTGAAGTATCCATTATCAGTTCAATAAATGGCAGAAAAATTGTAACTCCCATCAGTTCAAAAAGACTTCCGATAATAATCATAACCATTATCATCACAATTTTTCTTTTGTCTTTCGCATTAAAAATGTAATTTAATTTATTTAACATACGTTTTCTCCGACTGTGTTATTTCACATAATATGTTTTCAAACTGTTTAACCTTTTCTTCTATTCTACAATGCTGCTCTGCATATTGCCTAAGCTGTACCCCTAAGCTTCTACGCAGTTCAGGATCTCCTTGCAGCCTATGCATCTGGGCTTTAAATTCATCTGAAGAATTTACTACAATGCACCCCTGCATTTGTGTTGCGTGTCCTACATCTGTTGAAATAATTGCCAGTCCTTTTGCTGCAGCCTCACATAACATAACCGGATATTCTTCATGTTTACTTGTACACAAAAAGACATCAGAATTTTCAAGATATTGTCGAACCTGCTCTCTGGCCAATCCATGCAGAATATTAATCTTTAACCCGGGATTTTTAACACATTTTTCTTTGTATTTTTGACATACTTTTTGATAATAATCATTATCTTTTCCACCGATCAGCGTTAATACGCTTCCATCAATATCAGCTTCCGCAAAAAGATTAACCAATTCTAACTGATTCTTATTGTCATCATAATTAGCCACATAAATAAAATGTATTTTTCTTTCTTTTCTAAAATGCTCTTCCTCTTCTAAAATGCTGTTATCAAAAAAGGCATCCTCCACTGCATTTTCCATTATTAATCCATTGGTAAGCCCATGTCTTTGAGCATACTTAGTTGCTGCATTATTTTCAGATAAATAGATTACCCTATCAAACTGTGAAATATACTTGTATGCTTTTTTGTAATAATTTCTCCAATATAAATGATAGAGGAAAGCTCTCAGCTTCATATGAAACAAATCATACAACAATGGATAATGGTCTATATATGCAGTATATCCATGTGTATACAATATCTTTTTACACATTATACGCTTAAGTCTATTCTGTGTCCAGTCAAAAGGCCATGACTGTGTACATACACAAACCAATATATCTGGCTGCTTTTCTTCCAGTAACTCATAAAATTTTTTCTTATCCCCATAAAAACGATTATGCTTTTGTTTTACATCAATGCGATTAATCCGAACTCCCTGGTGTTCTTCCTCGGTTAAGAAGCCTTTTCGCTTTTCCGTGATCACGCTAACATCATGCTTCCGTGCAATTCCTTCTGCAATATACTGTGTTACCGCCTGTACACCATTGTGTGCCGGATAATATGTGTGAACTGCAAAAACAACCCGCATATCATTCTCACCTTCCAATTAATTTTTTAATCTTCTTTTTAGTATTTAATACCATATTATCTCTTTTCGCACATAAGCGTTCTTTTCGCGCGTTTTTTGCTATCATTCTGCATTGTTCTTTAGAAACAGAAAAATCTTTTACAGGCTCTGCGTGATAAACTGTTTTTATTTGTTCATAAAATGTATCACTGCTAAAAAGAATATCTATATCTGAATGAAGCAATTTTTGTATTGCCTCCAAATATTTGTTGTACTCGCTTTCATCCATGTTAAATAAGTATTGCGCCAGTTCTTCCATACTGCCAAATTTGCTATAATCAATAAAACATTCTTTTGGCACATATTCTTCAATATCGCTTGCCCCCCAATAAATAGGTACAATTCCCAAATCAAAGCAATCAAATATTTTTTCTGTTATATATCCTCTGACATCATGCATATTCTCCAATGATAATGCAAATTTATGGTAATAATACGCATCCTTCTTGTCATCAATATAACCACAATAGGATGGATGTTCTTTTTTAGACCACCCTGGGCCATATAGAGTAATATGTTCAGGATATTTTTTCTCAAAAAATGAAACTACCTTTTCCCTTTCACTATACAGCTCTTTGGGATGCTCTGATTTCTTATTGCCTGAAATATTGACCAGCAGCTTTCGTTTCTCAAAAGGAACTTTTCCAAATTCAGGTTCAAAATAATAAGGGAGTATTCTTTTAAAAATTCTTTTACCGTCTACCAGCTCATCATCAAAAGTCATAATATAAGGAAATATCTTCTGTAGTTTTTGATAACCTTCAAAACAATTTAATGGTTTAACTACCGGCGGTTCTCCACTGCAATATACACACCTGTCAATCAACCCTGCTTTTACCACTTTGTCAAGCCATTGATAATGAACGATCGAAAACAGAAAAAGATCTACTTCTTCTAAATCCTCATACATATCAATTGTATTAATGTCATCCCCATTATCCTGAAATACCTTTTTTAAAAGGACATGAGAATCTTCATGTCCTTGATATTTTGGTATAAAAATATTATTATTATGGATACTGTCATCCCATGGTATAAATGCTGCTTTCATCATTGCCTCAACTTTCTACTAAAACAAAATTATCACAAATCTGATCAGACACTTCATGATTCAAAAACCATCTGGCAGGAGATATTATCTTTTTATCCGCATTTTCATTCAGCCACGCGCCCCACCAGCTAAAGCTGCTGTTCGCTATTATGTTATGTTTACATTGACTCATGAGAAACATATCCAGATAATCCTGTTTTCCAATATTACAGTCTACAATAATCATCCCTTCTTCATAAATATGGTTTTTGACCCATTCCACTTCATTCGTAAAGAGAAAAAATACCGCATCCTTCACTTCTTTCTTTACATATGAAATGGCATTATTATAATAATCGATTGTACATATATTGCCATATACCTTGATATTCTGAGCGTTTAAATAATCACCTCTTCTAATATGAATGCTAACCGATTCTGTTTCTTTTATCTGAGATAGAATTTGATTGAATTTATGCCCGTTACTAATGGGAAATACAAACTTTTCCAAAAGAATATCCCTTACATCTGCAAAGTATTTTTCACATTGCCAATACCCCTGCAGATACTTATCATCAAAGGAAAAAATAATTGGCTGATACCCCTCGTCCAGATTCTCTATATAAACATTTTCATTTCTCCTTGTATGGAATAATCTGCTCTGTATACCTGTTTTTTTATATTTGCGTATGTCTTTTTCGCCAGCAATATCATAGTCCGCATTAAATATATCTAACTCAAATTTTCGCTGTGATTGCTTTGACTTAAAGGAAGTTAAATCTAATTTAACTTCCTTCCCCAGCTTTTTCATTTTCGTATACAAAGCATACTGAAACATCTGGTTTCCCAATCCGCCACTCATTTCTATAATTATCATATTCTTTTATCTCCGGAGCTTTAAAACTACTGGATTTTTAACCATTCACCAAACACTTCATCCCAACTTTCAGGTTCAAAAGGCACATATCCTCCTAAATGATAAAATGTTAATTCCCCAAAATACAATCTTCCGTCAACTTCATAAAAATCCACCCGCACATGCGGAATGTCCTTCGATAATACTGCTGAAAGCTCCAGCATCCTGTCAAAATTCATCGGTTTTCTGATTGGTTTCGTTGCATTTGGATAATGCTGAATCAAATTCAAATGATTAAAATTAACATCAAAATAATCAAATTTTGTTTCTCCTATTCCCCGGTCTGTGGCAACATACATGGCCTTAGGGACTCCATCAAAACAGAAAAACTTATAATCTATCAATTCTCCATCAATACTGTCTTCCATATATTTTTCTGCAATAACCCTGGGCTTAATATTCTTATATACCCATTCCCTGTTATAACGGTAATAGTTATTTTTCATTGCATCAGAGAGCTTTTTTATAGCCGCTTTTTCATCAAACTTACTTTTATCTTTACAGATAACAACACTTTGCGAATCATGTGTACATTTTAAAACAAACTGGTCCGGCATCTGGGAAAAATCAATATCTTCCACATGATCCCATACACCCAGTAAGGGAATCAGATATTCTTCTCCTAATTTCTGACTGATTATCTCACGAACCTCATATTTATCTGCCATTTTTGTATAAATATCTTTTCTGTCATAAAGTTTGAGCCAATTTAATTTTTCATTAAAAGTTACTGGATTTTTTAAATTCAGCTTTTTTCCCATATTAACCTGATACATCATTTTTAAATAAGCCCGGTCAGGTATCAGTCTGCCAAACAAGTAACATGTCTTTCTATAAATTCTTTGCTTTAATGTTAACGAACTTGTCTCCATAAATGCCTCTATTCTGCAATTTCTCTGCAATGATACTAAAAAATTCTTCAACAAATAATACCATACTCTTTAAGCGATATCCACACACTAAAGGAAATGCCAGCAGGTAGCTTAACTTCCGTGAACGAATAACCCATATATACAATAACCTGTTTAACGTTCTTTCAAGTATATCCTGTCTGTAAACATTTGACGTTTTATTTGCTTCCAGTATTTTGATAATAAGATTATTCATATCAACATATTGGGTGATACTGTCAAGTCTTTCTTCCTTCGCCCAGCTTTGCAATGCTTTCTTCTCCTCTGCAGATAAAAGCACGCCGCCCTTCCTCCACAGCCTTTCCCGCACACGGTCTGCATTACTGAACTGCTCACTTCCCGCCAGACTGGACACCTGCTTTTTATGAACTCTATAATACAGCAATATTTCCTGTACGATTCCTATTTCATACTTTTCGGCCACTCTTGAGGCAAGGTCATAATCCTGTGCTGTCCGGAAGGTTTCATCATAGCGATACCCATTATCAATCAATTCTTTTCTCATCATAAATCCGGGATGTGCAAACACTGGCCTTATCAACATCCTGACCTTTAATTCATCACTGCTTTCCCGCAGTTTTCCCTGGAGATGGGATTCTCCAAAATTTTGCGTCCAGCAACTGATAAGCATTATCTGCGGATGCTGTTCCAAATACTCTACTTGTTTTTCAAAGCGATCAGGCAGAGAAATGTCATCTCCATCCATTCTGGCAATATATTTTCCTGTCGCTTCCTGTAAGCCCTTGTTCAGATTTTGAGTTAATCCGCAATTATCGCTGTTTCTATAGAGTTTAATGCGTTCGTCTCCTATGGCCTCTATCAAATCGGCTGTAGCATCAGTAGAACAATCATCATATATGATTATTTCAAAATTCTGCACAGTCTGATTTAAAATGCTTCTTACAGCATTTTCCACATATTGCTCTTCATTATATACAGACATAATTACGCTAATCAATGGTGAATTCTTCATAATTTCGTCTCTCACATATGTTATCATAGCAGATTCATTTTGGCAAGTTTCGCCTATTACGTACATAGGCCAGCAATATTAAAACAAAATACTGTTTATGCTTCATGCTTTGGTAAAACATTTTCTGTTTTCTATTCAATCCTTCTGCTTGAAAGCTATCTGCTAATTCCTGAATATAATCCCTGCTGCAAATATCCTTAACAGACTTTCTTAACGAAAAGCAGCGATGCAATCCCAAATGACGTACTTCCTGTTTCACTGCATCCATAAAGCTGATCCAAAGTACCATTTGAATTCGCCTATCTGCTAATTCTTCAATCTCATATTGTTTTGCATACTCCTTCAATACTTTAACGAACCGTGCCGCTTTTTCAAGACGTTCTTTCTGATATCCTTTTGAAAATGAATCTTCTTTTATACAATAATGATAAAAATACTTATCACATACAATTGCCACATTTACAAATTGACAATAATCCAGATTAAATAATGTATCCTCACTCAAAACCTTTCTCTCTGATTGAAAGAAAATATTGTGTTCTTTTATGATCCTTGCCTGATATATGGACATACACGCTGATACTCCCCGCAAGTCATCATCCTTAGGATCATCACCAAAAAAATGAAGAATAAAATTTTTCTTTATTTCATCATTATGATAGATTTGTTTTCTGATTGGCGGCCTATATACAACATGGCTTTTATTATCATCCTGCGTGTAGCCAAAACAGGCAAGTTCTGCACCGAGTAACTCCATCTGAGTAATCAAATCCTCATAAGTCTCTTCTTCAATGTAATCATCAGAATCTACAAATGTAATATATCTGCCACATGCGCTTTCAATCCCTGTATTTCGTGCGATTCCCTGCCCTTCATTCTGTTTATGAATCACCTTTATCCGAGCATCTGTTTTAGCTAAATCATCGCATATCTTACCACTTGCATCCGTCGATCCATCATCTACCAGAATAATCTCCAACTCAGGAAATGTCTGATTTCGTATAGAATCAACACAGCGTATCAGATAACCTTCAACATTATATACCGGAACAATTACAGATAATTTAGGTTCCATATCATTTTCCTTCCACGATCCTGTGAATTACTCGCTCTATTTCCAATGCCATATTTTTCTCGTTATACAAATCTTTTACTGCCTTCTCTGCCATTTTTCCCATTTTTAAACAGGTTTCCGGATTGTCTACCAGCTCCTGCATCCTTTCGCCAAGCATCCTGACATTTTCAGGCTCATATAATAGCAAAGCATTTTCTTTTGTATATGCTCTGATACTTGGAACATCAGCTGCAATAACAGCTTTTCCCATTGCCATCTGCTGCAACAAGGTCATCTGTCCATATGAGTAATTAAATGACTTTAAGGGAAGTACACAAAAATATGAATTTTCTATCTGTTCTTTCAATTCTGTTATATTTACTTTATCAAAAATTTCTACATTGGGATTTTCCGCTTTAATATCACCATTGCCTATGAGTCGCAAATGCATATCCGTAGATATTCCATTATATGCCTTGATCAGTGTATCCCAATCTCTTTTATTATAACCTACACATAGTATATAAGCTTTTTTTTCTCTGATATCCCCTGCTTTATTTCGTTTCTTAAAATAGTTATAATCAGTGCCAAACATAATAAATTCAGCTCTGTCCATCAACCATGGATGACATTTCCTGTAATATTCTTCCTGCACAGAGGTGTGATAAATAACCCCGTCTAAGGATTTGCTGGCAAACTGCATCAATTTAAGTGCCCGTCCGTCTTCCCTCCCGCTGTTAAAAGCGCCAATATCAAAAACTATATGTTTATAATTTCCTTTGCCGAATATGCGTCTATAAAGGCACAGTACAATGCCGCTCTGCATCCCATGAGATAAAATCAAATCATACTTATGCAGTCTGGGGATACACTTCAATGACTGCCATATGTAAAAACGCAGTTTGTTCTGTTCAAATCTTTCCAACCATGGAAAAGAACGGATGTCCACAACATCCACTTGTAACTCAGCACTATTTTGAAAATACTTAAAAAACCAATATGGTTTACCTTCGACATAATAATCCGGTGGCTGCCTGTCCATTGGGATTTCGTTTGTATATTCAATTTTCCAGTTGACAAGCATTAGTATTTTCATAAATCATCTGCCTCAGTTAATGAACTTGTTTTCTTTCAAACTATATTTTCCACCTTTTAAAAATTTATGTTTAATTACCCACCATCCAGGAACCCAGATATATTTATGCATAGCAGGTGATGCACTTCCTATCATCCAACAATTACGGTCGCATTTCTTTGTACACTCTCGTACTCTTTTTGCCTGCTCTGAATTCCAAAGTTCCTCCCATGATTGTTCTCTGAGATTTCCCATTACAGCCTTTTTTTCCATGCCATTACATGGAATCACATCACAAAATGGGTCAATGAAAAATGCATTTTTAGACATATCGCACGGGAGCAAGCGCTTGTTTCCATAGATGTAGTTAATAAGCCCATGATTGAAATAAGCTCTAAACCACTTTTTAGGAGAATTACTTTTCAACAACTCATTGATTAGTTTTTCAAAATTCTGAGATACTTTTAACTTATTGTCAATTTTATTGTCTGTTTTTCTGAAATAAAAGGAATTATGAAGGGTTGCTGTCGCAAATTCCATCCCCATATCATTGGCAATATTATAAAGCGGAACTAAATCTTCACAGTTCATATCCTGTACTGTCATCCCGAACCCCACATCCGGATGTCCCATTTCTACCAATGTCTTTAATGTATTATATCCTCTGTTAAATCCGTCAGGAATCCCTCTGATCTTATCATTGGTTTCCTGCAATCCTTCAATGCTGATACGAATGCCTACTTTAGGAAATTCTTTACAAAGAGCAATAATTCTGTCTGTAAAATATCCGTTGGTGGAAATTACAATCCGATTACTTTTTTTATATAACTCCCTTACGATCTCAGGAATATCCTGCCTCACAAAAGGCTCCCCGCCAGTAATATTTGTAAAGGCCATCTCTGGAAGTTTCCTGATATCTTCCAATGTAATTTCCTCGCTGGGCTTTGTAGGGTCTTTAAAGCAATCGCACATATTGCAGCGTGCATTACAGCGATATGTTACAATAACTGTTCCGTATAATGTTCTTTTTGCCATGTTATTTTATCCCTTCATTTTAATTCTGGTATATTTTCATCAGGTTTTCTACATATTTCCCTACATCATCAAAATGGACATCTTTACAATTTTCTGTATAAGTCTGTAGCCGATCTTCATGTTTCCAGAGAAATTCGATTTTTTCTTTCAATAGCTGTGCGTTTCCGCTTTCAAAAAGTTCTCCCGTCACTCCCTCTTTTACCAGTTCCGGAATGCCGCCCAAATCAGAGCCTAACACCGGAGTCTGACACAATTGCGCTTCCATTATAGTAAAAGGGCAATTCTCATAGCATTCCGATGGGAACACGACAAATCTTGCCTGTGCAATCTCCCTTGCCAGTTCTTCTCCTGTTAAAAATCCACATAATTTTGTATTTGGCAGTTTTCGTATTTCTTCCTCCATTGGTCCGCTCCCTGCAAAATGAAAGGGAATGTCTTTTAGATCTGCACACGCCTTCAGTAACGTTTTTATCCCCTTTTCCTGTGAAAATCTTCCGAAATAAAGCACATAGTCCTCTTTTGAAACCGCATCCTTAATAACCGGCATATCAACAAAGTTGCGAAGTACTACTGTCTTTTTACTCAAAACTGAATCTGAATCCAGTTTACTCTTCAAGAAATTACTTGGACATATAATCGCATCCAATTTCCGATATGTCTTTAATTTCTTATATAGCTTTGCTTCTATTGTTCCGAGCACACTTTTCGCGCGTGAATTGTGAATACACTTCCTTTTTGCACATTCTTCTACCCCATGTTCAAGACAGGCGTCACAGCATTCTAAGGTACGCGGATTCTGCATCAGATGATTTGGACACACTAATTGTGTATCATGGGCTGTGTATATCAGCCTCACATGGTGATTATGAACTTTCTCATATTTTTTCACAGCATAAATAATTGATGGGGTAAGTTGAAAATTGAAATTATTAAGATGCACTACATCCGGCTTAAAATCTTCAAGCACTTTTCTTATCTTTTTTGCTGCTTCATGGGAATATATAATTTTAAAGGGGTATAAAAGCTTTTGCATTTTTCCGCTATGAAAATCCATATTATGAGTATATAGCTCCAAATGATTTCCAACCACGCGCTCCTTATGATCCATGCCAAAATATTGCACTTCATGTCCCTGTTTGATTAACTCATCACCCAGTTTGAAAATATAGGTTTCTGATCCCCCATTCGGATGCAGAAATTTGTTTACAATCAATATTCTCATATTGCTTTTTTAATGACCCCTTTTCTTATTCTGCTCTATCACATCATTATACAGCATAAGTGTTTCTTCCACAATTTTATCCCAATGATACTTCTGACAAACATATTCCTGACTATGTTGCTTATATTGTCCGACCATCTCCGGATGTGTAAGTAATTCTTCCAAAACACGCTGTAAGTCACATACATCTCCATGGCGGAAAGTGGCTGCCTGATCACCTATTACTTCTACATTTTCCGGAATATCACTTACTACGCAACAGTTTCCGTAACTCATAGCTTCCAATAAACTAATTGCCATTCCTTCTATATCGCTGGGAAGCACAAATATATATGCATTGGAATACAATTCTTCCAGTTTTTTCCCCTGCACAAAATGAGTCATAACTACCCTGGAATCCTTTTCTGCCATCTCAATAATCTGATTCATATATTCATTGGAATGACTGCTTCCTCCGGCAATTACCAATTTCTTATCGGTATTTATACGCGAAAAAGCTTCTAATAAATAATGTGCGCCTTTTTCAGGAACGATACGTGCCAGAAAAAGAATATATTCATCTTTTTTAAGCCCCCATTTCTCTGTGATTTCATCGGCATCAATTATCTCAGGTCTGTCAATACCGTTAGGAATATACAAAGTTTCCCTTCCATATGACTTTTGAAAATAGTTTTGGACATTTCGGGACAAAACAATAATCTTATCTGCATATTTCACAGCCATCTTCTCTCCGAACTTAAGTACGCGGGAAGCAAAATTCCCCCACTTTGCCCTCTGCCAATCCAAACCATGGATGGTTACCACAATGTTCTTTTTAAATAATTTAAGCAGCCACAGCATCGCGCAGGGACCTTCTGCGTGATAATGATATATATCGTATCTGCCAAACAGTGCCCGGATGGTAGCCAGAAAAGAATATACGATGGCATTTAGCTTTCCATTTCTAAAAGTAGGAATTGTGATAATCCGTATGCCTTTGAAAATCCGACTTCGTTTCTCATCAAATTCTTTACCAGATACATGATATCCCGAACGGTTATAGGCATCTACAATATTCCCCTTCTTAACATAGCGCACTGAAAGCTGCTCTACTACTACCTCTACTCCTCCTTCTCTTGACGGAATCCTCTTATGCCCAATCTGCGCTATCTTAATATGATTATCCCGCACTTTCCTTTTTTCTATTCTATGCTCACCAATAGCATGTACAATAAATGAAAAGTTGGTACTGGCATATCTTTTAAGCAATCTCCTGGGATCTTGTAATATTCTATACAACCATTCAAGGCACCACTCCTGCATCCATCGCGGTGCTCTTTTTATGGTTCCGGCATGAAAATCAAATCCAGCCCCTACACCAAGCATCAATCCGCAGACCTTTCCCTTATGATCTGCCATCCAAAACTCCTGTTTAGGCGCTCCAAGACCCACCCAAATAAAATCTGCACGAGTCTTATTGATCATTTCCACACATTCTCTGTCTTCTTCTTCCGACAAATTTCTAAAAGGAGGTGCATACATTCCCACTATTCTCAAATCAGGATAGCTTTCAGTCAATTTTTCCTTCAATTTGACAAGTGTCTCTTCTTTACTTCCATAAAAAAAATGGGTATATCCTCTTTTCTCCGAAAGTTTAAAGATTTCAGGCATCAGATCAGGTCCCGGCACTCGCTTTGCATTTCTAAATCCCCGCATTTTACTGACAATAGACAAAGGTTTACCATCAGGAAGTGCCATTGCCGCTCCGTTTTGTACCCTTCGGTACTTTTCATCGTGATATGACATAACAGTCGTATGTACATTAGAAATGCACACGTAATCTCCACGAAGCTCATTCATATGGGTATCTATATAATCAACTGTCGCTTCCATATCTGTTACATTTATATTTGTTTTTAAAATACGACAATAGATTAGTTCCTTATTCATTTCAAATCCTCACTCTGTTTTTTAAGATTTCCCATAAATAATATTCCTGTGCCTTTTCCTTTGAAATCAGCTTTACCCAATACTGTCCAATTATAAATATAACATAATTTCTTGCCAGATAAACCGAAACAGCATGAGCCTCCATTACACTATAAAGTGCAAAAGACGCTATAAGAGCCAATACCGGATACAGTTTTTTCTTATAACAATAAATCATCAATATTATTATTACTGCCACAAAAATGCATCCTGGAATGATTCCATACCAATAGAATAATCTTACCCACCCCAGGTCAAAATAATAATTATTCTCCGGTCTTGAAAACAAACGCCAGGTTCCTATTGTTCCTTCAAAGCCATCATTTTCCGTTAAAACTCTAATTCTTCCCGTAAGCAATGAATTTAATTTTACGAGAAAAAGTGTAAAAGGAGTCCTGTCATTATTCCATACATAATTATAAACACGATACGCATTTCCTGCAATTACTACCGATATTCCCACACTAAAAGCAGTCGTAGCAATTCCTATGGCCGCACCTAATTTGGAAACCATTTTGTGTTTTTTCTCTGTTGTCATATAAACAATTACTACAGTAAAAACAGTCACTAACAGACCTGTCTTTGAATCTGTTAACAGGAAGAAAAAAATATTGACCAGCATTGTCAGCAGATAATGATACCATTTCATTTTCTCCCCATAAAGATATAATCCCAGGGTTGTAAGCGCCCATACCATGCATTGAAGGGCATTGGGGTGCCCCATTCCCAATGTATATCTGGTTTCCACACCATCCAACCTGTATTCCTGGGTCAGCGACACAGCACCGTATATTCCTGTCACTGACAACAAAATGATTATCATACAGCCGGTCAACGTCATATAAAATACCAGCTTCAGGCATCTTTTCATATCCACGTCCTTACAGGCCGCGATAAACATTACCAGCCTGATCACTTCGTTTCGCCCCGTAACAAAATAGGATATGGCTCCCACCACACAAGCCAGAAAAACTGCCGCATACTCTCTTCCCGTGTACCTGGTCAGACATACCTTAACTAAAAACAGCAAAAAGGTAATCTGAAATATTCTTCCCTCAACAGGGTTCGTATAGGCACTTTTGTCGATCAGTACTAACAGTACCTCTATCACCACTCCTAAATAGAAGCAGCTTTGTGCAATTCTGGAAAATATACTCTGCCTTTCTTTCATTTCCTTCCCCGCTATCTGTTACCCTTTTCTATATTGTGCTCCGATTCACTGGATCTTACCGGCTGAATCTGCAAACACCCACCCTGGCCACAATTCTTCCATCTCTTTCTTTACAAAAACCTGACTGTTTTTGTGAATGGCAGGGCGTATCATTATTTTGTTCTCATCAGGATTTAATCTGGCTCCCCAGAAGCTGAACGTAGAATTAGCGCAGATATTATGCCTGCACTTGCTCATAAGCCACATATCATAAAAGCTGTCCTTGCCATGATTAATATCTATCACCGTATATTCTTCTCCGCCAAAATGCTCCCGCGCATATTCTACATCGTCAGAAAAAATATAAAAATGAGGAGACTGGCAGCGATCTCTTATATAGGAAAGAGCCCCCTGATAATAAGCCTCCGTACAGATATTCCCGAACATAGCTATATTCTCTGCCTCCAGATAATCCCCGCGCCTTATATGCACGCTGACTGACTCACGTGCCTGCATTTCCTTTGCCATTCTTAGATTTTCGGGATTGGTGCTTTGGGGAAATTGAATTTTTTCTCTCAGACTATGGAGAATATCTGCATAATATTTTTCACAGGCAAAATAGCCGCTGATATACATATCCTCCATCTCCAACAGCTCCGGATGATACATTTTGCTTTCGTGAAACCATCGGATACTGCCTGGCAGCAGCTTTCTTTTCAGCTTACCCGCAATTTTATCCGATCCAATAAGCTTTGCCTTTTCCTCCGGCGTACATGCCTCGTAGTCCAACCGGTCAAAATAGGCAAGTTCCAGTTCTCTTTCCGCTAAAACCTTTCCCCTTTGATCTTTTGATAAAAACCAGGACAAATCCAATCTGGCCTCTTTTCCGATACTTACAAATTTTTGATATAGTGCATATTGCTGAAGTTGATTTCCCAGCCCTCCTGCCACCTGAACTATAATCATTTATTTACCCTCGTTAGCTAAAAGTTTATACGCAAACCTTCTACTTCTGTATCTACGGGAACAATATCGCTATTATTTCTTACATAGATACTTAATGTTCCACTCTTCAATTCTGTAAAATCAGACAAATCAAGACTTGGTGTATAACACCAATGCCTGTCCTCTTTATTATACATTACTACAATATCCATATCTTCAAGCTTCCAAACGCTGTCATCCTCTTCTCTATCATAAACATATATCCATTTATCAACAAATTTCTGATCAATTGTTTTCTCTTCTTCTGTCCAGAAATAGACATTATCAAACCCATGGATTGCCATCCAATAATATATAGTTCCATTACCTTCCTCGTTAGGTCTTAAACATGATAAGACCCGTGCTTTTCCTTTTGACATTTCTAAAACCGATTCCAGCATAGTCGTTACGCTTTCACCACGATATCGGAAATAATCTGCTTCCCGAAGGGCAGCTCTTCCATGTGCACCCAGCAAAAGTAACAGACACAAAACATATAATCCCTTTCTTTTACCGGATAAGACCTTCCATTTCATAATCACAATTACAAAGAAAAAGGCATATCCAATAGAAAAGGGCAGAATATATCTCTCTGTAATACCTGTTTCTCCGTAAATAATAACTTGCGGCAGTATGAATGCAATTACTAACAGGATCTCTTTCCATAACTTCTTTAAATCTTCCCAATATGTGAGAAGAATTAGCCCAAATATAGTTCCAAACCTTCTGTACCACTTAAGATCCGTTTCAAGTGCTCTTTGCGCCGCTTCAATATAGTCCTGTAAAGGTCTTGAAATGTCCAGCCCTACCGTCCCGTAACTGTTGACACCAACAAAAAACACCAGCATTGTCAGCGGGATAGCGAAAACTAATACGAGCATACTTAGATAACCTAAGTTGTTTTTAATGGATGACCACAATTGTCTCCAGTCCAGCTTGGCCTCTCCATTCTTCCTTCTGTTTTCTAAATCGTAATACAGTACATACAAAATCAAAAATGGTGCCAATACTATAAAAGATTCTTTAAAATTGCTCATTATCATAAAGAATACAAGACTAAGCACCGCCCACTTCTTTTGCTTCCAAGACAGCCACTTTAACATACAATAAAATCCCGCAGAGAACAACAACGTGCACTGTATCTCATGGGTTCCCAATTTCCACCATGTTGCAGACTGATAACCCACCATAGATAATACCGCAAACAAAAAGGAAACAACCTTGCTTGCACCCATCTGTTTTCCGCAATAATATAAAAATACACAGCAAAGCACCACTTCAAATGCTTTTAGCAAAGAGTAATATACCAGATTTAACCCAAAAATTCTTGCTTCTAAAACACGCATAAACACGTGTGCCGGACGCCACCTCATTGACAAGTCAATTGCCATTTCTCTTTTTAAAACCTGCCAGAAACTTTCTCCGACATTGTTCATTTGATAGTTCCATCTAATAAACTGATGATCATCTACCAGATGCCACCCGCATGTCAATGTTCCCATACCAACAATGACTCCAAACACCAGTAGCGCTGACAACAAAACTACGGTTATTAATTCCCATTTTTTATCATATTTCATTTTAAACCACCCTATTATTGTTCTGCCTTTTCTTCCGTCATAACAAATAATGACAAGGCCGGTCCCAGAGACCAGGGATACGCCCCGTAAACCTGGGGATACATACTGAATCCATGGCATTCTGCCAGGCAGCCGTAAATTTTTCCTTCTCTGACAGATCTCAGGAGGGCCTCTCTTCCCCGCATCATCCGTGATTTATGAATGCCAATAAGAACCCTGGTATCCAGAGATCTGGCAATAGAATATAGAATCATTGCGGTAGCGGAAGTATCTACAGGGCCTTCCCTGGCCCCAAGCTGCCAGTTGTACAGGCCACCCTCTAACTGATAGGCTTCCACCTTATCCACCAGCCGCCTGTATGCCTGTTTGATCACATCATAGCCTGGTCTGGTTTCCTCCATATAGGCAAGGCTCTCGGACATACCGATCATCAGCCAGCCCACTGCCCGGCCCCAGCCGATGATACCGTATTTCACGCCGCTTTCATACTGATAACCATGATAAGGAAGTCCCGTTTTTTCGTCCATCCCCATATGGATAAAATTCTGAAGCTGTGTCACCGCCAGATTAACGGCATTCATATCGCCATAGGTACTGCCGTACTTGCACAGGAAAGGGCACATAAGTCCGATTCCATCTGCAAAAATATAGCCATTCTTCTGTCCTGCGCGGTAAGGCAGGCTTCCTGCTGCGTCCGTTTCATGGTTATAAAGGAATTTTGCCATCGCCTCCGCCGCCTGCTTATATTTCTCTTCGCCGGTAATCTGATGCAGGTCGATCAGGGCCATGCCGCTGTATGCATCATCCAGACAGTACATTTTGCAGCCCCTGCTTATCCACCTGTCATAGTACTTTTTTAAACATTCCAAAATACCCCTGGCTTCTTCAGAGTTTTTATTCTGCATGTAATAATCCGCAAGACTTTTTGCGAGCAGTCCGGTGGGCCAGTTGATCTTATCAAGCGGCTCCTGCTTTCTCCCGGCAATTGTTTTAATTACTCTTTTCAGATAGTAACCGAAACTGTGCTTCGGGTAATGAAGTAATTCATATTCAGCTTCTTTTACCATTTCTATCATAACCGTATTCCTCCCTTCATTACTTATCCTGTATTGCAATTACCACCAGCATATTATCATTGATGTTTTCTTTCTATCTGCTCTTCCACAGGTGATACAGCCTTAAATAGCTCCACGGACAATGTATAAATAACGCTGTCTTTATTCCATAGCCCGAAGGCAGATTTTCCTTTGCTCCCCGCACCTTTAATGCATTTTTTACCGTTTCGCGGCATTCCTCCACATAATTGTGGTATTTTTTCCTGGCTCTTAAAGAAAGTCTGGCTATTTTTCCTGCCACCAGGATCCCGGATACTGCCAGAATACTTTCTATCTGCGGCTGATACTGTGGATAATCCCGCCTTACCATATCTGCCGCCAGCTTCCAGCTTTTAATTTCATCCATATACGCAGGTACAAACGCCCTTAAGGTTGCCCCCGCCTGGTTCATTCTATAGTAATACCCCTTATAATCCGTAATACTTATCTTTTCAAGCTCCGGCAGAAGATCCATCAAAAACATCATATCTTCTCCGATGGTCAGATCTTCTCTGAATCCTACATTTTCAATCACGGAGCGCTTATATAATACTCCCCAGCAATGGGTATGCTGACGCAGCAGATAATCAGATAAATAGTGTTCCCTGTCAACTGTCCTTACAGTAATCTTTGTTTCTTCTGTCTCCGCCTTTTGGGCGCTTCCCGATATGGCCTCCTTCGAACTGCCGTCCCACCTGTGATAACCGCAGGATACCATATCGCTGCCTTCCTTCTGCAAATATGCCACAAGGGTTTCAAGCATATGCTGATCCAGCTTATCATCCGCATCCAGAAAGGTAATATATTCTCCATCACTTTGCGCAATTCCCTCATTGCGCGCTCCTGAAACCCCCTTGCTGTCTCTGAGAATCAGCCTTATTCTCTCATCCTCTTTTGCCAGTCTCTCCACAGCTTCGGTGGTACCATCAGCAGAATGATCGTCCAATACGATAATTTCAAAATTCTGAAAGGTCGAAGCAAGCACGCTGTCTATACATTCTCTGATCCATGCCACGCCGTTATACACGGGTATGATCACGCTGACCTTATTTTTCGTCATTTTCAATTTCTCCCTACTAATCAGGTTTGGGCTGCCAGTTCTTTCAGAAGCTCTCCTCCCCTGGCTGCCTGCTGCTTATATTCCGGCATAATTTTCTTTAACTGCCGCCTTATCTCTTCCTCCTTTTGCCTCAGCCATTCAAAACCGGCGATTAATTCCTCTTTCTCCCGAAGGCTCTGCACAGGCAGCACATATTTTTCGTCTGTCCCAAACAAATCCCTGGCAATTCCTCTTGCCTTCACAGAATATCCCACTACCAGCGTGGGGATGCAGGAAGAATATGCTGCGATCGTGGCATGTGTCCTGGCCCCGATAAACATACGGCATCTGCTAATATATCCCTTAAGCTGAGGCGCTGACATATCATCGATCTGTACAATGCGTCCGGTATCTGAAAATGTTTCATATAATTCCCTTATGGGCTTTCTGTCATCTCCGCCTTCCCATACCACATGGGGAATCAGTGCCACGCTCAAATCAGTGTTTTCTAAGATATGGGCAATCAATCCCTTATAATTATCCATGGTAATGCCGGATTTCTTTTCGTTTTCAACGATCATGGGGCTGACATTTATGCCTATCATCCTTCCCTCCGCCCAGTTTTCCGGCAGGGCCAGGCACTGGGTTTCAAGCAAAAACGCCGGATCAGGATGCAGAAAAACATTTTGTTCTACACCTGCTGCCTTTAAGGCTTCACAGGTAATACTTTCTCTTGCTACAATCATATCGTAGCGTTTCATATCCTCAATAATTTCTTTTGATTTTAAAACCTCCGGTTCGATGGAGCAGCCATAAAGAACTGTCTTAGCGCCGCCTCTATGAAACATTCTATTGCTCATGACCAGCCGTTCCAGCATATTTTCGTAGCAGTAATTATCCCCGCCAATGGAGATATTCAGTCTGTGCATATTCTTTCCACACACTGCTTTATACCGGTAACGCATAAAGCATTCCGGATCGCGGAAAATCTTTCTCCAAAGATAGTACCATGTATGAATCAATACATTTTTCTCAATGTATTTTTCCTGTATTATCTCATCACAAAGCAGCTGCAGGGAATATTTTTCATCTTCGGCCTTCCTGCTGGATACCAGAATTGCCGGCTTAGGGAGCATCTTAATCAGGGTATTGGCTATGGCCTCACAGCCATGATTATCACTGCCCGCATGCATATATAACACTATCTTATCATCTTTCATCTGTGACTTCCTCTCATTGGGAGTAATATAAAATCATTGCCAGGCGAAGCAGGCTGATCATCAAATGGTTAGGGTGCCTAAGCACCGCATACAGCAGCTTATTGGATTTTTCACTGACTGCTATAGGGTTTTCCTTTACAATCTGTCTGGTTTCCTGCAATTTACATATCTTCCGGATATTTTTCCGATAGCCTGCCGGATTTCCTCTGGACTCGTTTTTCAGCACTAAAAGCAGCATATGAACATATTCCTGCTCAACCCGCTTTCTCATAATTTCTTTCTCTTCCGGCAGATATTTTGCCTCTACGATTCTGGCTGTGGCTGCTTTCAGAAGCTGCATATTGCGAAACATATCCTTATCATATCCGTGCACGATGGAGGTTTCCACATATCGGTAATGATAATATGCCTTATGGTCAAGCACAACAAGCCTTTCACAATCCAGCACTGCCGGTATCACCATAAGGGAATCATCTCCCATTCTTACCTCCCGGTCGCAGAACTTGAGATTCTTAATAACCAGCTCCCTGGAATACAGTTTCATGCAGCGGGAAAAGGTAACACGTCTGTTTTCTTCTCCCAATATATGATAGCGGATCTTCTCCTTCAAAAGCTCTCCGGTATACTCTCCCGGCATAAGCCCCTGCCAGGAATACTGCCTTCCCCTTTTTCCTTTTTCAATCACATAATCACAGGTAATGATTTCCTTGCATATACCGGTTAAGTGAGACTGCATATCCTCTATCATCTCGGGATCCACCCAGTCATCGCTGTCCATAAAATTAAGATATTCACCGGTAGCTTCAAGAGCGCCTCTTGTCCATGTAGAGGTAACACCTTCATTTTCTTTGTGAATCACCCGGATCCTTTCATCCCGCTTAGCCAGTTCATCACAGATACGTCCGCTTCCATCCCTGGAACCGTCATTAACTAATATAATTTCCAGGTTTCTGTAAGTCTGATTCATCAAACTTTCAATACTGTCCTTAAGATATGCTTCCGCATTGTATACGGGAACTATAATGCTTATTTTATATTTTTCTGTTCCAGCAGCTTTTTTATCACTCAATTTTGTCATCCTTTAATATTTTATAATAACTGAACAGGATTTTCACATGATTGTTAATATCATAACGGTCAGCCATTCTCTCACGGGCATGCTCTCCCATCACTCTGCGTCGTTTTTCATCTTTGAGCAGTTCGATCAACGCATCTGCAAGGGTATCCGCATTTTCAGGGGGCAAAAGTACCCCTGTCTGTTCCTTCTGGTTTCCCATAATCTGTGGGATTCCTCCAACTGCCGAAGCCGCCACGCACATTCCTTTTGCCATTGCTTCAAGCAAAGAAACAGGTTGTCCCTCAAACCAGGTAGGCAGCACAAAAATGCTGCACTCTTCCATCAGCTTTTCTCTCTCTGCGGAAGAAACCCATCCCGGACATGAAACCCACTGTGAAAGCGTTTCGGCTTTCTCCTTTAAGGAATCGCTGCCCTCCTCCCACAGGCCTCCTAAAACCAACTGAAAATCAGGAATCTGTTTTCTTATAAGGGGCACTGCTTCCAAAAGTTCTCCAATTCCCTTTTCCTTACAAAGCCGCCCCAAAAAAAGAACCCTGTGGCTGCTGTAATCTGTCTTTGCTTTCGCTGGAATCAAAATTCCATTCTGAAGCACATGAATTTTATTGGCAGCTACAATTGCCGAAAAAAATTCTTTCCAGCTTTCAGACAATACCAGAAATATCTCTGCCCGGTTTAAGGTTTTTTTTATGCCTGCACGCTGCCTTTCGCTGCATCTTTCATAATAAAAGCCTTCAAAATCCCCGCCATGCTCATGAATAATGATTTTTTTCCCAAATAGTCCGGCGGTGTCAATAAAAATCTTCTTCCGGTAGCAGCTGGCGTCAGGCGCCATGTTGACATGCAAAATGTCATAAAATGGAAACGTAAAAAGGAATCTGAAATAGGCGGCCATTGCCTGCACCAGCTTGCGCCCCTTGCTTCCATCGACCATCGTCCCTATATATTTCAATTTCACCTGCTGATCCAGTCCGGCTGCGTAGTAGTTGTTAACTACTGCTGACACACCGCCATGAACGCTTCTGGCTGGCCCAATCATCAATACCTTTATTTTGTCCTGCGCTTTTTTCTGCATCTTAGTATCTACCCTCCAACAACTGTGCCCTCTGAATATGCAGAAAATCTGCTATTTGGAGCCCCTGCCTGCAAACACTACCCACACAGTGCGCAGCAAAATCTTGACATCCAGGGTAAGGGACCATCCGTCAATATACTCCAGATCATATTTCACCACATCGTCAAAATTCTCTATTTCGCTTCGGCCGCTGACCTGCCACAAACCGGTAAGCCCCGGCGTCATGCTGATCCGTCTTCTGTAATACTGGTTATATTTTTCAAATTCATCTGCAGTAGGCGGTCTTGTCCCCACCAGACTCATATCGCCCTTTACCACGTTATAAAACTGAGGCAGCTCATCAATGCTTGTCCTTCTGATAAATTTTCCCACCCTGGTAATACGCGGGTCGTTTTCCATCTTAAACATAAGGCCCTGCATCTCATTTTGCTTCTCAAGTTCTTTTTTCCGCTCCTCAGCGTCAATGTACATGGAACGGAATTTGTAGATCTTAAACCGGCGCCCATTCCTGCCTATTCTGACCTGGGAAAACAGAACCGGGCCGGGAGAATCCAGCTTAATTGCAATGGCGACAAAGGGAAAAAATACAAGAGTGATCAGCATTCCCACTAATCCCCCTGCAATATCCATAAGGCGCTTTATCAAAAGACGCTTATAGCTGCTCTGAAATCTGGTATAAGTAAGAACACTGTAGCCCCCAAAATCGTCCACCTTGCTTCTCTCTGCATTCATTCCCGGAAGCTCCAGACAATAATGGCAATTCACGCCCATCTCATCAAAGCCTCCAAGCATGGACTGTATTTGCGTCTGCTTTAACTCCGGTGTATAAATAAACACTTCATCTAACGCCATAAGTGTCACATTTTCCATGAATCCTTCACCAATAGGTATTAGCGGAATCCCCTCTGTTTCTTCATGTTCTCTGCACTCTCCGCATGCTATTCCTATGATCTGGTAATTGATCTCCAGATGCTCTTTCAGCCTTTTTATTACTTCCTCTGCCATATCCCTTTGCGTAATTACCAAAACCTTGATTTTTGACAGATCAGAGCTGTAATGGAGACGCATTCCTTTCTTTATCAGCAGATGGACCGCCAATGTCAAAATTACATTAATGACTGCAAAATATATGGTTACAAATCGTGAGAAAACATCTGCCCATTTTAAAAAGGTCATGACTGTCTGCACTACCAGGATCATGATGACATTGTATTTGAATATTTCAAGGATTTCCTTTTGAATGCTTCGTTTCAGGAAGTTTCTGTTCCAGTCAATAAAAAAGGTATAAATGGTGCAGGACAGCAGATAAACAAGACACACCTGAAAGTGTATCTCCTTATCTCCCATATCCTTAAAATTACCAAATCGAAGATAGGTTGCCAGGACGAAGGAAATCACGATTGTCACCAGATCGGCAAACCACAGTCCATATACCTCTACAATTTTATTTTTCTGGTTCATTTTGCACCTCAACCTGCTGCCTGTTAATATAGATATATCCGCCTATTTTATCTTCCGGCTTACGCTTTTATGAAAGTACGCTTTACTTTTCTTACTGCCTTTCTGAAAAATCGTTTTGCCTTCATGGAAATTCCCGTGTAAATCTGTCTGCCTCTGCTTATAGGCGGCATGATCAGATACCTGTACTCTTCTATGTGCTTCAATAGATATTCCGGGTAGCTCTCATCCACTTCCACCCGCTTAAACCTGGCGTCTCTTCCAAAAATATCCTGGCCCATGATCAGCTTATCCCTGGCCTCTGCCAGCGTGTCGGCATTGTTATATTCCTGATGGGCCGCAGCCACTACCTTAGTGCCGATTCTTCTGGAAACGTCAGTCTCCTGTCTGCTTCCCATATAGCCAAAATGCCAGCCGCCCTCTGCCACCCGCACTGCGTTTGGCGCTGTGGTAGGCGCTTGTCTTAACTCGATAATTCCCTTTTCCGGGATACTTTTTTTACTAAACACTTTAGTTCCAAGCCACATCTTTTTCTCCACTCCCGGAAAATCTCCCGTGATGGAAAGCAGATTGCCCGACACCTCTTCCATGTTTATAAAGCAATAAAACATTCTCTGTGCCAGATGATAGATCTTATCGGGATCAAAGTCTGCAATAATAGTTTCAAGCGCCCTGGGGTTGGGAATTTCATCTACATCACTGAGAATAATAACGTCCTCATCAGCTGCTCCTGTAAGCCCCTTAGCCAGCGCATTTTTCTGGAACTTATCCCTTTCATGGGTAGAGGCTTCCTTCGGGGAATCCTCCACCACAATATATTCAATCTTTGGAAGAAACTGCTGAAACATTGCTTTGTTCTTTTCAAAACAAAGCTCCTTAGGCTCCCCCGAAAAGGTAACTGTGGCTTCCTCAATAATAAACTTGTCTACAATGGGGTCCAGAATGTGAAGCCGGAGCTTTAAAATATCCAGTTCATTAAAAAATGGAATGCAATCATATACCATCCTTTATTCCTCATTTCAAATTCTTCTTTGAGCCCGGAAGATTCCTTTATTTCAGGTGCCGCCAGAACAAAAGCGGTCTTACTATATCCTTGAACTTTAACCATCTTCTGGTCCATGGATTTTGAAATACCGGATACTGGCTGTTTCTTCCCCACCATTTATGGAAAACAAAGGGAGCGTCCACTTCCAGGACCTCCGGTACGGGATGCTCATGTCCAAACTGCGCCGCCAGCTCAACGGGTGCAAATTTCATTCCAGCCTCCTCAAATCTGTGCTTGTTCATACAGCAAAGGAAAATATCCTCATTGTAAAACCCTTCCTCATCTCTTTCCCATTTAAGGCCTGCCTTTCCAGGGAAATCCAGGAATCGTTTGCTCCGCAAAGATACGCTGTTTCCCACTCTGCACAGATTGCCATAAATATCGTGATAGCTGTGCACCTTGCCAGGTGCCGGTACAGGCCATGGCGAACCGATATAATCATAGTCCAAAAACCGGTCCTGCCATTTCTCAGGATGTACCACAAATCCGTCATAGTGAATCAAAAGCACATAATCTGTATGGATATAGTTTCCCAGCTCATAAGCAATCTTGTAATTAAAACAATCAATGTCCGTGAGTTTGGAGGTATGCCTGTAGGTAATCGTTTCAGGCAGATTTAAGGGCTTTCTATGGGTAATTAAAACCACCTGGCCAAACTCGATCCCCCGCATACTGTATTCCAAAGCCTTGATGGTCTCATATATTTTTACACTGGTCATTGCCGCCAGGGTTACGTTAGGTAATTTCAGTTTCTGATTGTTTAAGTTTTCCATTCTTTCCTTTCCGTCATGCTGCTGTTACTGGTAAGCTTTGAAATGCAACCACTATTCCGCCTTCTTTATAAACAGCCTTATTCTTCTTATAACGCTCCTCGCTATTCTTAAACATCTATGCTTTCCATAACGCACTTTACTTTTTAATTCTTCCCACATAAATGCCAAGCCTTTAGGCTGAACATTCAGTTTCTGATACAAAGGGGATTTCTTTTTATACTGCTTAAGTTCCTCAAGACATTCTTCCCAGGTAAAAACTTTACCTTTTTTATCCTGATAATGCCATCCCTCATAAATATTCTGCTCCGATGCCCAGTAACCATTTGAAACATTGTGTCTTGCCCAATACTTAGGTGCCAGTATATACTTAACCGTAGTACTGGTAAATGCAGGAAAATAGGCGAAGGAAGAATTAGAAAGCAGCAAATATTTTGCATTTTTGATAATGGAATAATCCTTTGCAAGGTCAAAATTATAAGCCGGAATACCTGGAAGGATTTTATTTGCTTCCTTTACATCATTGGTTATGATCACAAATTCCATATCCGGATTAATTTTCTTCATATTCCGGATACCGTCTTTCCAATACTTCTTTCTCAGATAAAGCTCGGGACAGTCCAGATAGTCGCTACAGCGCAGATGAAGAATGCACAGATTATCCCTGCTGTACTCCATACAATCGTATTCCTCTTTGACCTTAAGCCATTGTCTGATTTCTTCTTTATGCCTGATATAATATCTTTCTGCCTGCATATTTCCATAAAGAAGCGTATTGTCTGCCGGATGCAGAAGCTTTTCGTCTACTCCTGTCACATAACATCCATGGGTCAGATCATGTCTTGAATTCCCCACAAAAATCCGGTCTTCCTTCTCATTATAAATCTGAGCATAATCTTCCTTAGCTGAAGGTATCCCATAATCCAGATCCATAAAATACATACCGCAACTGCTATGCATATTATTGGCTACCGTTTCACTTCCCAAAATACTAAATGGCAATTGATTATCCATGGCAATACATCTGGTCGTAACATAGCAAAAAAGTTGATTGCCAAGCCCTTGCCCTTTTAATAATTCTGTTCCTAACATCTGCCTGCTCCTATAAACAAAATGGTTTCTAACGCTTTTTAATCCAAGGCGGTTTCTACCAGCTTCTCGTTTTCAACCTTATAAACAATATCGCACTTTTCAATGGTGTTTAATCTGTGGGCGATAATAATCATGGTCTTTTTGCCGTGGAAGCTGTTTACCGCCTCCATAACCGCCGCTTCCGTATCATTGTCAAGGGCAGAGGTAGCCTCGTCAAACACCAGAATTTCCGGATCATGGTACAGGGCTCTGGCAATACCGATCCGCTGTCTTTGTCCGCCTGACAATCTGACTCCCCTGTCGCCGATGGTGGTGTCCAGTCCTTCCGGCAATTCCTCCACAAATTCCTTAAGCTGGGCTTCCTCTAAGACCTCCCAGATACGCTTTTCATCAATCTTATCCGCATCAATACCGAAAGCGATATTATCCCGGATGGATTCGTCAATCAGATAAATGGACTGAGGGATATATCCAATCTGCGCCAGCCAGGACTCATAGTTTTTAAAAATATTAATGCCGTCACAGGTGATTTCTCCCTCCTGAGCATGTAAAAGTCCTAAAAGCACATCAACGATCGTGGATTTACCTGCTCCCGAAGCGCCGATGATTCCTACGGATTTGCCTCTGGGCACCTCCATGTGGGCGTCCGTAAAAATATTTTTCTCCGAATCAGGATAATGAAAGGTAATATGATTCAGTTCGATCTTATTATCAAGCTTTAACTTTTCCTTTTGTGAATTTGCCCTTCTTTCTGCAAGCATGGCATCTGTCTTCATGCCCTCCTGCAGATTTTCATACACAAAATCAAGGCTGGGCTGCGTATAGGCAATTTCAGTAATATAGGTATTGATACGATTCACGCTGGGCAAGACCCGGATTGCCGCCACCGCAAAGGCGGAAATCGTGGATACCATGGCAGATACATCCCCGCCGCTGTTGATATAAACCGCAATAAACGCAAGCATACTCACAATAAACACAGTTTCTATCAGCAGTCTGGGCATATTGTTGAGCACTGCATAATTTCTGGCGACATTTGCTCCTATCTTGCCGCTCTCGTAATAATTTCTCACAAAAAACTCTTCGCGATTTAAGACCTTGACATCTTTCAGTCCATAAATGGCCTGGATTCTCCACTTGGCAATCCTTGACTGAATCCCCTGATTTCTCGCTCCGATCTTATTCAGCTTAGGCTTAAATACCTTTACGATAAACAGTGTTAAAATACCGAACACCACTATAATAAACAATGTCATGGTCACATTCGCAAAAAGCAGCACTAAAAAGATGAGGAAAGACACCACCACCTCAGAGGCCAGATTCAGCATTGCAAGAATCAGCGAAAAGGTCTGAGGAATGTCACTGTCCGTAATACGGAACACGGTAGGAATATCAGCCCCTAAATATTGCTCATAGGGTCTGTTTAAAAACTCTGCCATCACGCGGCTGATCATCTTATTTCTGGTCTGGGTAATAAAGGTATTCTGCCTATAGGTCAGCAGCAGAATATACAGGTTCTTGATCACGTAAACTGCCATAAGCCCAATCAATAGTGCCATCGTAAGCTGTTTCACATCTTCGATATGAAGCGCGCTGCATAGATTTCCCAGAATTTCATACTTGTCAATATATCCCTGCAGCTTGTCCGGCGTAAGAAGCGCCGTTACTACCGGCATCATGGCTCCTACTCCCAGGGTTTCTAAAAGTCCTCCGATAAAAATCATAAACCCCAAAAGTACCAGCTGAAGCTTTTGCTTTTTGTCAAAAATATAACTGATTTTTCCAAATAAACTTGTTTTATTCATAAAACTCCTCTTGCTCAAATCCGAATAAACATAATTATTAAGATTATATCATACATTGTTTTTATAGGCAAACACTGGAAAATACCGCCCGCAATGAATCACTCACTGCCGCAGCGGTATTATAAATTGTTCATATAGCTTTACAATATGATAAAACATACCGGGGCTTTGCAAAAATGTTCTCATTCTCGCCTTATCTCCCACAGCCACAAAATCTTTCCTGTAAATTTCCTTTATTTTTTCCTTTTCATTTTTTAAGAGTTTCACCATCTCCTGTGCAGAGGCTTTCATTTTTTTATCTTTAAATTCCACAAAATAAAACAGCATCCTTCTGCAAAAATGATAAAAAGCCTTTTCTGAAAATTCTTCAAGCCCCTGATCCTTCAGGTATTCTATCTGTTCCTTCCAGAAGGGAATTTCGTCATTAAATCTGCGCTCGTGCAATTTATTGTTCATAATGCTGTCTTCACGGTCAAGCACATAATTATAATATGGCTGATCCAAAAACACGCAAATATTTGTGTGTACCAATGCCTTGGTGGTGTACATAATATCCTCGGATTTTTTGCCAACCGGAAACCTCATGTTCTCTACAAGATCTTTTCTGAAAAGCTTACTCCACACAGAATTATATATATGATAGGATTTATTGTCACAAATGTAAGTATCAAGAGCCTCGTCCCTGGTAAGTACATACTTTTTTTGTGTGTACTGCTCCTGCGCCTTTTCTTTTTTAATTTTCTGGTAAGAGCAGACTGCCAATTGAGCGCCTTCCTCTTCACAGGCCTTCAGCATTGCCCCATACATGTCAGGTTCTGTCCAGTCATCCCCATCCACATAACCGAAATAATCTCCTGTGGCAATGGAAAGCCCCGTATTTCTGGCGCCTGACAGCCCCTGATTTTCCTGATGGATCACCTTGATACGGGGATCCTTCTCTGCATATCGATCGCAAATCTTCCCCGTATCGTCTTCTGAACCGTCATCTACCACAATAATTTCAAGTTTTTGATAGCTTTGACTTATCAGGCTGTCCAGACATCTGGGCAAATATGCTTCAATATTGTATGCTGCTACTATGATAGAAATCAGTTTTTCTTCCTCATTATCCTTCTTACCCATAATATTCCTTTACTATTTCTCCGAGTTCATTAATACCTGTTTACCGTCCGGGGAAATCTTGATCATTTCCTGTGTGTAAATATCAGCCATATCCTTATTATTTACCCACTTGGAAGGTGCAATTACTATTTTCTGCTTATCCGGATTGAGCCATGCCCCCCACCAGCTAAAGCTGGAATTAGCTATGATATGAGCCCTGCATCTGCTCATCAGAAACATATCCAGATACCCTGTATCCTCCGTGGCCCCCTCTATCACCACAAAATCCTCTTCCTTACCATAAGTGCGCCTGATCCACTCTCTCACCCACTTAGCTTCATTGCTGAACACAAAAAAAGTAACTGCCGGAAAACTTTCCCTTATGACTTCTATAGCCTTTTTATAGTATTCTTCTGTACAAATACCGCCATATACCTCCTTATTTTCAAGGTAGTCTCCTCTGCGGATATGAACTGAGACTGCTGTCTTTTCCCGATCGTCTATCTTTTCCTGATATTCTTTTATTTTCTGTGCCAGTTCCCTGGGAATGGCGCTCCAAATCTGACTGGAAAACCGAAAGGCCTCCCTGACCTGCTGTTCTATATCCTTAAAATACTTTTCACTTTGAAAATATCCGGTGAGATAGGCCTGTTCTTTCATAAGAACCTGTTCATCAAAATTGCAGCTTTTTTCGTGGTATTCCATGGATTTTCTTCCAAAAAGCTTTCGCCTGATGCGGCAGGTCAAAGCCATTTTTCCGTCTGTGATGCTGTTCACCTCTTCCCGGCTGGCTGCCGGATAATCAATTCCAAAGGCCCACAGCAGAATCGGTCTGGCTTCTTTCCCTTCATATTCTGTTTGATCATCAAATTTAACTTCTTTTCCCAGGAATTTCAGTTTCAGATATAAAGCATACTGAAACATCTGATTTCCCAGACCGCCTGTCATTCTGATAATGTTCATCTTTTAACCTTTTACCGTACGGTTTACTCTTCCCTTTTCATTAATAAGCGTCATACCTTCCGTATAAACTTCATCGCCTTCCTTATCGCCAACCCACCTGTCCGGCGCTATAACGATCTTATCCGGATTGCTGTTGATCCAGGCAGACCACCAGCTGAAGCTGGAATTGCTGATAATATTATGCCTGCATTTGCTCATAAGCAGCATATCCAGATAGCCTGTATATTCCGTATTGGCCTCCACCATGACAAAACGCTTTTCCATGGCCTTTACTTCATAAGGGCTCATGCCCTCCTGGATCTGGCTCTGAATCAGTGCTGATACCCAGCCTCTTACCCATTTAGGCTCGTTGCTGAATATGTAGAACTTTGCGTCAGGAATCTTGTCCTGTATATAACGCACTGCTCCCTCATAATATTTCTCTGTACAAATCCCTTCATACAATTCTCCATCTGTCCGGGAATCACTGCGGTACATATGAAGCCCTACCGATTCGCAGCTTTCTATGCCAGAAAGGCAGGCTCTTGTGGCCTGATCTAATTTATCAGGCAGATGCATATCTTCAAGGGTGGGAAACTGATATAAAGCCCTGACTTCCTCCTTAATATCTTCAAAATACTTTTCACTCTGAAAACTGCCGCGCAGATACATGGATTCAAAGGTAAGCACCCTGGGATCGTAAAAGCCCTGCTCCTCATACTCTATGGCCCGTCTTCCAAATATCTTTCTTCTTACCCTTTTAAGCAGATCCATGGAACCGTCAGTAAATTCCGTGATCTCATCCCATGTTGCTCTTGGATACTCAATTCCAAATACTGCCAGCATAATAGGACGCGCTTTCTCGCCGCGGTATTCATTAATATCATCAAATTTTACTTCTTTTCCCATGGACTTAAGTTTCAGATATAACGCATACTGGAACATTTGATTTCCAAGTCCGCCTGACATTCTGATTATATTCATAGCTATAACCCCCGCGCATTACAGGCCTGCCTGCAATAACCACTGCTGGAACATTAATATATACCAAATCTGTATTCTCCACTCACCGTGATTTATAAAATCATCCCAGATTTTCCATACTACGTCAGGATCCAATATTCCCTGACTGGTCAGTGTACTTTTGTGGATCAGGCCCTCAGCCCACTCTCTAAGCTCAGGCTGGCGCAGCCACTTGTCAATGGGAATGGAAAATCCTTTTTTAGGACGCTCCATCATCTCCCTGGGCACGTAACGGTAAAGCACATCGCGAAGTACTTTTTTGCCCACGCCCTCTCCCCGCTTATAATCTACAGGCAGCGTCCAGGCAAATTCCACTACATCCTTATCCAGCATGGGTACCCTGGTTTCAAGAGAAACTGCCATTGCGGCGCGGTCAACCTTTACCAGAATATCATCGGGATGATACATAAGCATATTCATCAGCATAATGTTATGATTGGCTTCCGCCAGAAAATCCTCTTCATACTCATTATATTTATAGCTGATATTCTTATGGGTAAGACTGATTTTCTCCGCCAATGGCTCCGTATCTATAGAGCGAAGATACAAATCAACAGGCCCTTTGGCCCCTAAAAGCTTTCCCTTCACTTTGTAGATCGGATTTCTTTTAAGAGGACTATGAAGCACCAGGCTGCTGCAGGGTTTACGGATAAAATAAGGAATTCCCTTCATCTTATTCCATATCCGTTCCACAGAAACGTAGGAGGTATAGCCGCAGAAAAGCTCATCCCCTCCATCGCCGCTTAAGGATACTGTTACATGATCCCTGGTCATCTTACTGACAAGGTACGTGGGTATCTGGGAAGAGTCAGCAAAGGGTTCGCCAAACATATAACCCAGCCTGGGAATCACTGCTCTTGCATCCTGATCCGTAATGTACAGCTCCGTATGCTCCGTGCCGAGATGCCGCGCAATCTCCCTGGCATAAACTGCTTCGTTATACTTTTCTTCTTCCATGCCAATGGTAAAGCTCTTTACTTTTCCATGATTTAAGGATTGCATCAATGCCACGATCGTACTGCTGTCAATGCCCGCCGACAGAAATGCGCCTACAGGCACATCTGCCACCATCTGCTGGGAAATAGCTTCCTTCAGCAATCGCTCCAGTTCATCTGCCGCTTCCCTGGGGGTGCCTTTAAACAAATTTTCCTGGCCTTTGCGGGCAGCTTCTTTCATAGACCAGTAGGGTTGAATTTCCCAATTATTAAATGGTGATTTGATTTTTAATATAGTTCCGGGTTCCAGCTTATAAATCCCTTCATAAATGGAATAAGGGGCCGGAATGTAACCATGCACAAAGTAAAGGTCCAGCACGTCACGGTTAATTGGATTGTGAAATCCCTCCATTACTGCAATACATCCCACGTCGGAAGCAAATACAAAATTCCCGTTTACCATTCCATAATATAAAGGCTTTTCTCCTACCCTGTCGCGAAGCAGATACAACGTCTTTTCTTTCTTATCATATAAGGAAATCGCGAACATCCCCTTACACAGGGCGATTGTCTTCTCAATTCCATAGGCTTCAAAAGCTTCCAGCAGCACTTCCGTATCAGAAGTACCCTTAAAAGCATTTACCTTATTTTCTTTCAGAAGCTTATCTGCCAGCTTTTTATAATTATAAATCTCTCCATTATAAGCAATCACATACCGGCCGCTGTGAGAAGTCATGGGCTGCGCGCCGTTTTCAGACAGATCCACGATAGAAAGACGTCTGTGTCCAAGCACTACCTGACCATCCTCAGAAATATAAGTTCCTCCTGCATCCGGCCCTCTGTGATGCATCCGCTCCTTCATACGTTCCATATTGCCCGCTTTATCCCCGGCAAAATTACAAAATCCGGCTATTCCGCACATAAAGTTTCTCCTCTCCGGCCAGCCTTTTGCTTTGACCGTTTTCCACTACTTTTCTGCAAACTCTTCCTTTTCAATATGTTCATAAATGGCCTCAAGTGCCTGCTCTTTCCTGGTAAGGTACAGCTCGTAAGCCTGATTCCATGATTCATAGCCCCTCTCGTTCCTTTTATCGGGTATTTCAAAGCCTTCCAGAAGTTTCCCCAGAAAAGCTGTGCATTTCTCCGCTCCAAGCAGATTTACATGGCCGCCGTAATCGTAATAATCCGTAGTGAAGTCTATCCCTATCTCCTCATAATACTCATTCATATTGACGAAATCATACCCGTAAGAGGCGATAATAGGCTTCATATAGTTATACATCATTTGTTCCTCAGGCTCAATCCTGTATGGCGACACGATAAACAGTGCCTGCTGACCTTCTTCCTTAAGGTAATCAAGAAGCTCATAAAGCCTCTCCTCCTGCTCCTTAGGAATCGGCATTTCCTCCTTAAGTCCGGTGCAGACAGGGATTCTCTCTTCTTCTAAAGGCCCTACCTCATCCCTGATCGTAAATCCTTTTAAGGGATGCGCTTTTTCATACCGGAAGCAGGCCAGTTGGTCGGGCAGTATCATGGTTTTCCAATTAGAGTGATACTTAAATATGTCAAAATAATAAGTATATCTCTCTAAAGGATCTTTCACCAGCCGGTTAATGGCATAAATACGGTTCAGAGAGTACTTCAAATTATCCGTTACGCCCCTTGCATAGGCCATGTTACTTTCCATATCGCCGTCCTCCATGGTATACATGCGCATTTCAAACACAACTACCTGTGGACTTTGGGTCTTATAAGCTTCCTTAAGCAGCGGCAAAGCTGCGCTTGGACGCTGCACATGGCTTGATAACGGATAACAGGCAACGCCATATTCCCCCCAGAGCTTTGGCGCGCTGTAAAAAGGATACACCGGGCTGGAGCCGATCATGATCACATCCAGGGTATCATCCTCCTCTGCATAGAACCCATTAAAGATATCCTTTACATCTCCGTTTGTTCTGATAATATAAGTCACTGTAGTTAAAATTATCAGAAATATGCCTATAAAAATAAATGTCTTAACTGCCTGTCCCTTTGTCATTATCTCCTCCGGAAGGCCAGAGAACACAAATAGTCCTCCCATTCTTTATAAATTATTTCAGGTTGATATATATGGCTTATTTTCGCTGCGTTTCTGCCCATCAAGTCAGCGTTTTGCAAGTCCTCTAACACAATTTGCAGGTTATCCTTCATTTTCTCCACCTCTCCAACCGGGGTCAGCAGCCCGTTGACTCCATGTTCGATCAGGTCCGCCGGTCCACCGCATGGACAATCCGTGGCGATAACCGTAAGCCCCAAAATCATGGCTTCGATCAATGTATTAGGCACCCCTTCCGTATTAGAGGGCAATATAAAAACACGTGTTTTGTAAATAGCCTCCTGTACATTTGTAATGGTGCCGGGAAGACGGACTCTCCCCTCCATTCCCAATTCCGATACAAGTTCTCCCAGATATTCTCTAAGTTCCCCTTCCCCGTAAATGGTCAGCGTATACTCCGGATACCGGTCTGCAATAGCCGCAAATGCTCTGATCAGCATCTCATGATTCTTATTGGCGTCCAGCCTTCCCACTGCCACCAGCTCTTTCTCCCGCTCCCCTTCATATCTTTCCTTAAAAAAAGCTCTATTCACAGGATTTTTCAATATGACTGCTTTTTTTCTGACCGGCTTCGGGAAAAAGTCCATGCACTGCTTTGTCTGCAAAATTATGCCCTCAGCCATCTTAAATAAATGCCTGGCCATAAAGCGCATCCATGAATTGTAATACTCCATGGAGGGCTCGCCCCGAACAGAAACCGCCACCGGAATTTTCAAAAAGCGGGAGGTTAATATTGCCATCATATTATTCTTCCCAATAAACGATAAGATTACGTCCGGTTTTTCCTGCTTCCAGATGTTTCTCAGTTTAAAAAAGCGTCTTTTAAAATTAATGATACGGCTCTTACTGCATTCCTCCTTAGTAATATCGGAAAGAATCCGTTTCACCCTGGGATTTAATGGATATTCATTCTCTTTCTGATACTGTGTTACCACAGTAACCATAACTCCGTTATTAATCAGATACTCGGACAGATTTACCAAAACACGCTCTGTCCCTCCCTTGGTCAGGGCTCCGATCAACATGGCCACGTGCAGCCTTTTTTTTTCATTCATCTCATACCTCTAAATAATGGTGATACCATTGCTGAAATACAAAGAAAGCCCATATGAGCCTGGAATAATTGCTTCCTGTGGAGGGCCCGCCGTCTCCGGTACGCAGATAATCCTCTATCATATCCGCAGTAAAATCAGCCTGAAAAATTCCCTGCGCAAGTAAATATGCACGGTTGCTCACCCCTAGAAGCTGCTCTTTTAAGGGGCCCCGCAGCCATTTGTCAAGGGGTACGCTAAATCCCACCTTAGGACGCTCTAATAATTCCCTGGGAATATAATCGTAAGCAATATCCTTCAAAATCCGCTTTTTATTGCCATGTTCATATTTCAGAGCATGATCCATTCTAAAGGAATACTCCATAACCTCCTTGTCCAGAATCGGGCACCGGGTCTCCAGCGAGTATTTCATTGCCGCCCTGTCCACCTTACACAGAATATCTCCCGGCAGATAAGTATCCATATCAAGAAGCATTCTGCGAATCTGCCAATCCTTCACCTGATAGCTGCTCTCTTTAGGATAATAGCAGGGCATTCCTTCTCCTGCTACCATTTTCTCTGCCCGGATCATATAATTGCCTGCTGCAAACTGCGTTTTGGCTTCCCTGATCCTGTTGCCGGCAATCACTCTCACCTTAAAGGGCAGCCTCTCTTCTATTTTCATCTGCCTTAATCCCGGGAGATTACATAAGGCGTGGACTGCTCCCCCGATCATATCCAGCTTCTGCGCTTTCTTAACATTCTCATAAAGGTTATAGCCGCAGAAAAATTCATCTCCCCCATCGCCGGAAAGGGCTACCGTCACCTTTTTTCTTGCCAGCTCTGACACCAGCATACTGGGAATTTGTGAGGAATCTGCAAAAGGCTCGTCATAAAATTCCGGAATACTTTCTACCAGATCAAACATTTCCTTTTCCGTAATGTATAATTCCGTATGATTCGTTCCCAGATATTCTGCTACCTTTTTGGCGTATGCCGCTTCATTGTATCTTTCCTCATGGAACCCAATGGAAAATGTTTTAACCGGCTGCCGGGAATGTTCCTGCGCAATTGCTGTCATCAGGGACGAATCATAACCGCCGCTAAGAAATGTACCTAAGGGAACATCTGCTATCATGCGGGAAGCCACCGACCGATCAAGCAGCTCTTTCAGTTCTTTCTTAGCCTGCTCATAATCAGTAACAGGCTCCTTTTGCATCCTGTGATAAACTTCTTTGATATCCCAATATTTCCAGATTGAAATTTCCCCCAGATGAAATTTCAGAATACTGCCCGGCTCCAGCTTATACACATTTTCAAAAATACTGTCCGGCCCATTGATATATTGCTGAAATAAGTATCTTGAAAGTACGTCTGTACGTATCTTTTTTTGAAATCCCGGCCTTGCCATAATAGGCTTTAGCTCCGAGGCAAAGATAAGATTTCCCTGGTCTATTTCATAATAGAGCGGTTTTTTCCCGATTCTGTCGCGGATCAAATAAATATCCTGGGTCTCTCTGTCATAGATGCAAATGGCAAACATACCATTAAATTTATCTACACAGGATATTCCCCATTTCAGATAAGCAGCAACAATCACCTCTGTATCGCAGTTAGAACAGAAGTGATAATCCGAAATTTCCTCCCGCAGCTCTCTGTAATTATAAATTTCTCCATTATATACCACACTGACGCGATGATCAGCGGAGTGCATGGGCTGATGCCCCAGCGGCGATAAATCCAGAATAGAAAGCCTCCTTTGAGCCAGTCCCACAGTGTATCCTGAAGATGCTTCAAAGATTTCTGTGCCTGAATCATCCGGCCCTCTATGGATCATGGTATCGTTCATTTCTGTCAATGCTTCAATTGTAATTCTCTCTCTGCTGCAAAAACCGCTGATTCCACACATAATACCCTTCCTGCTACGCCTGCTTTTCCTTTATCTGCGTAAGATCGATCCAACTGCCTGCTTCATAATCCAGCTTTTCCGGGTAAATCACACTTCTGCCCGCCTGATGATAAAATGTCAGTTCTCCAAAATAAATTTCCCCGTCAATATTATATAAATCCACTCTGCAATGGATAAAGGGGGCAGACAATTTTTCCGCGTACTCCACCATTAGCTCATAATTCTTCGGCTTAGGCAAAAGCGCCGGATCAAAATTTTCCCTTGAAAAACGTGCTCCCTCAATTAGGTTAAAATCCCTGTCATAAACATTTCTCTTAGAATCCTCATTGTGGCTGCCGTCTTCGTTACAGATACCCACCTCGCCGAACACCAGCTTCACCTTACCGCCAAAACACATAAATTTATAGTCATCCAGGCAGTCCTTTCCAGGCTGGGTCAGCAGCCTTTCACAGATAATCTTTGGCTCAATGTCCTTATAATTCCATTCCCTGTTGCTCCAATAAGAATTGCGCTTTTTCCAGAACTGAAATTCATTTTTCTGATAGCGGTAGTCAAAGGGCTTTGTCCGGTCATAAATTGTATTTGTTCCGGAGGTATGGTTATATTTTAAAATACATGGGCCTGGCAAGGTATCAAAGTCAATGTCTTCAAAATCATCATAAACCCCATATAACTGATTTAAAATATGCCCAAGTCCGCATTCCTTCACATAATCCCGAACCAAAAGCTTATCCGTGCACCTGGTCAGCAGAGGATCTCTTACATGGAGCTTCAGATACCATAATTTATCATTGTAAGTCGCGGGATTTTCCAGATTCAGCTCTTTGCCTGTCTGCTGCTTATAATACATTCTGGCAAAATCCTCGTCACTCATACCGTTATACTTATCCCGCCGATAATTCCGATAGATGTTATACAGTTTTGCCAATAAATCATGATGATAAATAAACAGTTTTATACGCGATACACCCATCTGATTTTCCTGCCTTGCTTTTCCGAATGATCTCTGTCTGGTACTATCTCGATTCCCTTACAGAGTTTCCAGATAATCCTTCCACTGCTTAAAAATAGCCTTGCTGCTGGCAATTTCACTGATTTTCCTTGCATTTTCCCCAAGCTGTTCTGCCAGATCTCTGTCTTCAATCAGCCGATTGATCCCCTTAACCAGTGCGTCTTCATCTCCTACCGGGATCAAAAGTCCGTTTTCACCGTCTCTTATCACCGTTGCAGGGCCGCCGCAGGGACAATCCGTTGCCACCACAGGAAGGCCCATGGCCATTGCCTCCAGCACTGCGTTGGGAAGCCCCTCCCAGTCAGAGGTAAAGGCATAAACAGAAGCCTTTGGCAGCTGTTTTTCCAATTCATCGCTGCCCCCCATCAGTTTTACATAGTCCTGGGCGCCTAACTCTTTGATGCAGCGCTCTGCTTTTTCCCATGTGCCGTCCCCGGAGTCGGAGCCATAACATTTCAGCACATAATCAGGATGTTTTTCATGAACTCTGGCAAAGGCGCGAATCAATAACTCATGATTTTTGAAATACACGATCCTGCCGGAGTGTACCACTTCCTTTTCTCTTTTTGTTACCCTGGGGAGTCCTATATACTTAGAATTGACAGGATTTAAAATTACAACCGACTTATTTTTTACAAATTCAGGAAAAAAATCCCTCTGTCCTTTGGTCTGGAACACAACGCCTGCAGCCCTGCGAAACAACAGCCGGATCTGGAAAAAGTCTCCCGGTCTGTCATAGTGTCCTGCCGGATTGGTACGCACGCAGGCCACTACCTTCTGTTTCATTCCTATTGTGGCTAATAAAGCCCGGTAATTGGCCTTTTTGGCAAAAGCAATCAGTACATCCGGCTTCTCTTCTTTTACAAATTGGCGCAGCCGCAGGAGGCGAAGGAACATTTTAACCACGCGGTTTCTGCCTTCCTCCTCCCGGGTAAGCCCCACCGGCACCCGGCGCACCTTCTCATCCAGCGTATATTCTTCCTCTTCTTCCCACTCTGTGGCAACGGTCACTTCATAGCCTTCTGCCGCAAACTGCGCGGAAAGATTGGTAACGACCCTCTCCGCACCTCCCATTGCCAGACAGTTTAAATGAAACGCGATCTTCTTCATAGCTTTTCTTACCTGTTTTTCTCCCGAATCAGCTCTGCTCCCATAAACTCATCCTTAAATTCACAGAAATCCTTACATTCCTGATTGATGCTGTCCACCAGCTCCGCATATTTCTCCTGGATCAGCAGGGCATAGTTGTCCCGGTTGTCATAACCTTTCTTGCTCCACGCAAAGGGATGGGTCAAAATCTGTACCTTATCATAACCGGTAATATTTTCATAGTCAGGATACCCGTAACGCCAGATATGATTGGCGTCGGACATATATTTTACCTGCAGCCGGGTTTCTTCCGTAACTTTTTCCGCAAAAGTAAAGAAATCGTCCTGATAAGCGTTGAGAATCCCCGGCAGCTTAATATTTTCCCTGAGCACGTCAGCCGAAGGACGGTGTATGGAAAACTGCGTAATCTCAAACCCGAACATCTCCGACAAAATATTCATTTCCTTTTTGATCTGACTGCGGACAAGCTTCATATCCTCCAACCCGTTTAAGGCAAAATGCAGGCCGATATGATGCCCCCGCTCATACATATCCCGTATCATATCCTTGTTGCGCCTTGACAAAATGTTATAAGAATTGTTAGTCCACTGGAAAAACCAGGTAGAGGTAAAATCCATACTGCTTTCCACCTTTGCCAGTGCGTAAGCCCTGTCCACACTATACTCCACATCATGCCTCATAATGACAAAGGAATCTCTCTTCCTGGCCTCTTCATAACCGGCCTGTCTGCCGGTAGATTGAATGATGCGCACTATTTCTTTATAATCACTGTATGAAAACATTTTTATCTCCTTTATTCCTTAACTTCTAATCATTATACTATTTCTCCATAAGAAAAGCCACCAGATTTTTCTCTCCGGCAGCGTTCCTTATTCTTCTACCATAATTTATCCATGATTGCCAAAGCCCTCAGATGTCAGCTAAGACTTAAAAACTTCTCCACGTAATTTTCATAGGTAAAAATCTGTGCCCGCGAAAGGGCTGCTTTTTGATATTTTAAAAGCTTATCTTCATCCAGCATTAAATCCGTCACAATTTCCGCCATGCTCCGCTCCTCCTCAGAAATATGCGCGGCGTCCAGATCTCTTTCTTTTTCCATGACCGGAACAAGTATGCCATACTCTCCATAAATAACAGGCGTTTTTTCATTCTTTCGCTGCTGCGCAAACAGCGATGTGTCCCCATTTTCCAACAAAATTTCCGCCGGCCCGGTCATACAGTCAACACAAACTGCCGCAAGGCCCAGGGACATTCCCTCCACCAGCGCATTGGGGAATCCTTCATTCTGGGAAGTAAGCAGATATACCTCACCCTTTTTCAGATACTTATAGGGCTCCCTCTGCATTCCTGCAAAACAGACCTTTTGGGAAATTCCCAAATCCTCAGCTAATTTCCTGTACTTGTCAAAGGTTCCTGCTCCCAGAAGGATCAGCCTTGCTTCCGGTATCCGGGTCTGCACAATTGAAAAGACTTTCAGCATATGCCAGAATCCTTTCATATCATCATCTCTTCCCATGGATACCAGATAACGGAGCCTGCGCCCCTCCTTATCGGTATCTCCCCAGGGAAGCTCCGGTTCCTTCTCCTCCGCTTCTTTCCTGATTGCCTTCACATCATAAAGATTATATAAAGTAGTTGTTTTATTAAATTTAAATTTAATATTTAGTTCATCTTCAATGGTCTTAGAGCAGCAGATCATTAAATCTGCCAGTCTGGTAAACAGTCTGATTTTTACCTTTTCCTCCACGTCAGTATAATTCCTAAGCCCAAGCCAGACCTTAGTTTGCTTTGTCTTTGAAAAGGCGTTGACCATATTGGCAGTAGGCCCAAAGCTATAAGCAATTTCCGGACGCATCTCCTTTTTCAGCTTCCGCAGTCTGCTGCTTCGCTTTAATATATTCAGGATTTTCTTTACTTTGCCTTTCCTGACTCCCAGATTTAGATCAATAATCTTCAATCCTTCAACATCATACGCAATGTTGGCGGAATTAAAAATAACAATCGTTACGTCAAAATAGGGTTCCATCAGTCTGGCAGTGGTAATACATACTCTCTCGAACCCGCCCTGATGAAGCATAGGCGATATCAGCATTAATTTTCTTTTATCAGCCATATTGCTACCTCTCATTCTATTTTTTAAAAAGCCCTGATCCTGGTCTGGGGAAGCTCTCCTCTAAGGTAAAAATCCGTCATGATCCGCGCCTGTTCGTTAACGTCAAACCCCGCCCGGCACAATTCTTCCACCCGGCTCTTTCTCTGATACTCTCCTGTTTCGGCAATATACTGTGCCCACTTAGCAGGATCCTCCTGGGTGCTCATGGCACGTACCAGGTCTGTTACCATTACTTCTTTGCAGATCGTATCGGATATTACACATTTAAGTCCCGATGCCTGGGCTTCTACCACAGTTCCCGGAAGGCCCTCAAATCGGGAAGGATAAACAAAAAAGTCCATTGCCTGATAATAGTCATAAACATTACTGCGATTGCCAAGAAAATGCACTTTATCTTCAATGCCCAGCTCTTTTGCAAGTTCTAAGGCCGCCTGCTTTCCGCTGCCTTCCCCAAGCAGGATCAGCGCGTAATTTCTGCCTGCAATATGTGCCTTGCCCCCTTGATCCTCCCTTTGGCACAGAGCTGCAAAAACCTTAAGCAGGTATTCATGATTTTTGGCATAATGAAAACGCCCCACATGGCCAATTACGTATTTATCTAAAAGCCCTAACTGACTGCGCATTTCCTCTCTCTTACTTTCATCATAGGCAAATGCCTGACAATCAATGGCATTGGGAATAAAAACAGTTTTTCCTTCCTTCACTGCTTTTTCACCAAATACTGAAATTCCGGCAATCCAGGAACAGGTAAACATATAATCTGTTTTTTTTGACAGATTTTTTCTAAGCAGCCTTGTCACCGTGCCTTTTATCCCCTTATCCACACCTGCGCTTCTTGCATGGGCTATGGTGACCGGCACTCCCCACTTCCTGGCAATGGGAAGGTAAATTGCCGCGGTACTGGTAATATGCCCCTGTACCGCCCGAAATTCATGATGTTTCCTGAAAAACTCCTTTACTGCCTTTTTGTATGTAAAATAGTTATATAATCGAAAACGGGGAACACGGTAAATCCGTCCTCCCAGTTCCTTGATCTCCTTATCAAAATATCCTTCCTTTTCTGTGTGCACCAGAAAATCAAACTGTATTTTACTCCTATCCATGTGGCGGTACAAGTCCATGATCCGGCTCTCCGCGCCGCCTAAATTGGTGCCGCCAAGTACATGCAAAATACGAATCGGCTCTGTCATCTTTTTATATCCTTCCTGCGTATGAACGCTCTGATTCTAACGAAGCTTCATTAAAAGATACTTGCTTTTTGCCATTAAAAATTCTTTTGCTCTGCCAAGGCCTCCACGTTTTTTGGCCGGCTGTTCCAGATATTCCTTATAAGAAATCCACTCTATATCCGCTCTTTCAAAATATTCCTGATACCGCTTCAGCTCTTCTGCCGAGGTAGTGCCTGCATGAATGACCATGGTGGAATATCCCCTTTTTTTCTTTAAGGTACTGCCAAGCCGAAAGGAAATGGGATAAAAGGTAAGCCCTTTCCACTCATAGGGCCTGTGGCCAAAGCCATCGGTCAACGCCTTAAAACCTGTTTTCTTAAGCGCCCTTAAGGTATTATTGTCATAAGAATGTCCAGGGGCCATAAAAATATCCGTTTCAATCCCCTTTTCAGAGAGAATCTTCTTTCCCTCTGCCAGCATTTCCTTTTGTTCCTCAAAGGTCTTTCCTGCAAACTCAGAGAAATTATTTAAGGGAAATATCCCGCCCTTATCTGTAGAATAAATATGCCTGTATCCATGCATGGCAACGCTCCAGCCATCTTCTTTAAGCTGTTTTACATATTGCCAAAAATCAGAGGGAACTGCCTCTTTGACCTGATTTTGATCCTTTTTTATGAGATTTTCATCCCGGTTATCGGGAACCACTCCTATAAGGGGCTTTATCTGATACCGATCCAAAAGCGCCTTGCATTGTAAGAAGCGCTCCCAATCCATATCAGGTGTTATGTCATCAAGCCTTACTGCTATCTTCATACCTTCCTCGCTTAAATCCTCCGCAGTATACTCTCCTTTTACTGCAGCACATCGCCTGCAACTACCTTTCTTTGGCTCTCATATCTGTCAATCAAAAGAGAGCCATCCACTGTTCTGACCACCAGTTTTTCATCGAATATATCTATCACTTCTCCCGGTGCATATGCCGAAAAATCAATCATTTCATCAAAGGGATGGGCTTCCCAGATGATAATTTTATTTTCTTCCGTGAAATCGCCTATATAGGCAAAGGCTCCGGGAAAAGGAGCCGCAACGCCCCGGATCAGATTATAGATTTCTCTGGTTCTTGCATGAAAATCTATTTTTCCGTCAACTGCTGTGCGCTTGCCATACCAGGAGTCAAAGTCCTTAGAATCAGTGTGTATGCTCACATTTCCCTGCTCATAGGCAGCAAGAAGCTTACGGATCAGATTTTTGGAGCAAATCATATTTTTATACTGGGCAGTGCGAATATCATCATGGGGGGTTATGGAAAACATTTCTGTGGCAAATACATTAGGGCTGTCTGCCTTTTCATCATAGCGGAACAGATTCAGATTAAACCGGGTATCTCCCAGAATAATAGACCAGTTTAAGGGGGAACGTCCCCTGCCAAAGGGCAGATAGCCGCAGTTGCCATGAAAACCGTAAATACCATATTTAAATTTATCCAGTACGAAGGGCGGAATCAGCCTTTGCCATCCCATGGAAATCCCTATATCAAATTCATTTTCGGAGAGAAGCTTTTTCGTCTTTTCATCCGTTAAAAAATAACTGTCTGCCTCGTGTACCGGAATCCCATATTTTTCTGTAAGTATGGACAGCCCCTTGTATCCGGAAACCTGATTTTTCTTTGTCACCTCAGGGCTAATGGTGATCACCAGGTCTACCGGACATATTGTTTCCTGTATAAAGCTGACAATATTTTCCGAAGTGTCTTTTACACCGAATACCACCACTTTATAATTCATAGATTCTCCTTATACCAGTCAATTGCCAGATTGATCCCCTTTGCAAAGTCATACTCAGGATCATATCCTAAAAGCTCTCTTGCCTTACTAATATCTGCGTTGGAATCTCTTATATCTCCTGCACGGTCCGGGCCAAAATTGGGTTCAACTTCTTTTCCAAGGGCCCTGCACAGATCATGGTAAACATCAATCAGATATTCCCTTCCCCCTGCGCCAATGTTAAATGCTTCTCCTGCCGCCTCAGAAGGCGCCAGGCAGGCTTTTAAATTTGCTTCAATTACATTGTCAATATAAGTAAAATCTCTGGACTGTCTGCCGTCGCCATTGATGGTTGGTACTTCCCCATTCATAAGCTGCTTGATAAACTTGGGGATAACAGCCGCATACATACCATTGGGATCCTGGCGTCTGCCAAAAACATTAAAATATCTCATCCCATAAGTATCAAGCCCATAAAGAACCTTATATAATCTGCCATATTCCTCATCTACCTTCTTGGTGAGCGCATAGGGAGAAAGAACTTTTCCCTCCTGCCCTTCCTTTTTGGGAAGCACCGGATGATCTCCATAAACCGAAGAACTGGACGCATAAACAAACTTCTTAACCCCGCTTTGTCTGGAGGCCTCCATCATATTTAAGGTTCCACGAATATTGATCTCCTCATAAAGAAGGGGCATCTCAATACTCCTGGGAACACTGCCCCAGGCCGCCTGATTAAGCACATAAGTTACGCCCTTTACCGCCTCCATACAGGTTTCAAGTTCCCGAATATCCCCTTTTATAAAGGTAAACTTCGGATTTGACGTAAAGGGCTCAATATTTTCATATTTGCCTGTAGACAAGTTATCCAGACATCTTACTGTATAACCCATATCCAAAAGCGCTTCACATAAATTAGAGCCGATAAATCCTGCTCCGCCTGTTACAAGAAATATACTGTCCTCATCAAACTTCAAATCTTTATATCCCATCTGATCAATCTCCTAATACATATCCTATTTTGTCAATTTCAGCATCCCACAGGCAGCATATCTCTTTGGACACGCTCTCGCTCCGAGAAAAACGCAGCGGTACTAGAATCCCCAAATACGGGATTCAAGGACCGGCGTTTTTCAGGGCCCGGCAGAGAAATGCTGCCTGTGGGATGCGTTTTATTGCCCATAAAGATTCGGGGACAAAAGGTGCTTAGTAAATTTGGAATCGGCAGATTGCACAAAAGAAATTTCCAAGCTGACAGCGTGCAATTCTTTTTGAGCAATCTGCCAGGGGCACTTTCTAAAAGCACCTTTTGACACCCGAATCCAATAAACTATAATCTCCAGTAAATATAATCCTCTGTCAGATACTCGTTCCTGTCAAACAATCCTTTGATGTCCATAAATACTTTCTTTTTATGGTTGGGATTGAAAAACCGGTTCACATCCTCTTTCTTAAGGTCTAAGAACTGGGTATGGGCCACTGCCACGATCACAGCGTCCACATCCTTTACCTCCTCCATATCATCAAAGGTTATGCCATAGAGACGCTTTGCCTCGTCCGCATCTGCCGCAGGATCAACTACGATAGGCGTAATACCATATTCCCCTAATTCCTTATAAATATCAATTACCTTGGTATTTCTTGTATCAGGGCAGTTTTCCTTAAAAGTAAATCCCAGGATCGCTACTTTTGCCCCCTTGACCGGGATGTCCCCCTTGATCAGGTTCTTGACCATGGACTCTGCCACATACCTTCCCATGTCATCATTAATGCGGCGTCCTGACAAAATGATCTGGGAATGATACCCAAGCTCCTCCGCCTTGTAGGTCAGGTAATAGGGGTCAACTCCAATACAGTGCCCTCCTACCAGGCCGGGATAAAATTTCAGGAAATTCCATTTGGTCCCCGCCGCCTCCAGAACGGATTTGGTGTCTATCCCCATCTTGTTAAAGATAATTGACAGTTCGTTCATAAAGGCAATGTTAATATCCCTCTGGCTGTTTTCAATGACCTTGGCTGCCTCCGCCACCTTGATGGACTGTGCCCGGTAGACTCCTGCCTCTACTACCAGCTCATACACCCTGGCAACAGTATCTAAGGTCTCTTCATCCATGCCGGATACGATCTTTACAATGGTTTCCAGACGGTGTACCTTATCTCCCGGATTGATCCTTTCCGGCGAATAGCCGATCTTAAAGTCCACGCCGCACTTAAGGCCCGATTCCTTTTCAAGGATGGGTACGCAGATATCCTCTGTCACACCGGGATATACGGTGGATTCAAATACCACTACGGAGCCTTTGGTAAGGTTCTGTCCTAAAATTCTGCTGGCACCCTCTACCGGAGTTAAATCCGGCGTATGGTCGTCGTTTACCGGGGTGGGAACCGCTACGATATGGAACTTTGCCTCCTTAAGCCTGGAAGGATCAGCAGTAAACTCCACCTTTGTGCTCTTTATCACTTCATCTCCCACTTCATTGGTGGGATCGACTCCGTTTTTATAAAGTTCGATCTTCTTTTCGTTTAAGTCAAAGCCTACCACCTTGATCTTTCTGGCAAAAGCCACCGCTATGGGCATACCTACATATCCTAATCCCACTAATGATAATTTTTCTTCGCCGCTTAACAGCTTTTCATATAAATCCATTGTGATTCCTCCGTTTCAAAGTATTTTCTCTATTGCATTCCCGGTTATTTTCTTCAAAGCAGGGCCTGTATCTGCTCAAAATAGATACTGGCTACCTGTTCCCGGTCAAATTCCCGCTCCATCTTTCTCCTTGCGCTGCGCCCCATCTCTTCCCGCTCCTTTTGTGACAGTTTCAGGAAGCTTTGTAAGGCACGAATGAGATCTTCGCTGTTTTTTGGTTCGCATCCAAAGCCTGTAACACCCTCTTCAAAGATTTCCTTACATCCGCTGATATTGGTGGCAATCACCGGCCGCCCTGTGGCAGATGCCTCCATCAGCACATTGCTCATTCCTTCATGATAGGTAGGAAGCACCAGCGCCGAAGCGCGCTTTAAATATTCATGTACATCAGGATCAAAGCCAAGCTGTTTTATGATGCCTTCCTTTTCAATTTCGTTAAGCTTGTCCTGATAATCCTCGTCGCAATACCCTAAAAGTTCAAAGCTTACCTCCGGCCCATGCAAGGCCCTCGCTGCCTCTAAAAGCTCTTCTATGCCTTTTTCCTTCATCATCCGCCCTACGAACAGAAAACGCGTTTCTTTTCCGGTCGGGTAAGGTTCCAGTACATGGCGGCTCAAATTTACTCCTGAGCCCTTTACCAGATAACTTTTTTTCCCCTTAATATGATATTTTTCAAAAATCTTCTGATTTTCCTGATTCTGAAAGAAAACGCAGTCCGCTTTCTTAAGCCCCATCCGGTACATGAAAACAATCATCTTTAACAGAAATCCCTGCCTCTGAAAGGTGCTGCCAAGCCCTGTTACTGTGGAAATATAAGGGATTTTCATACAGCGGCAGCAAAATCCCCCGTAAATATTAGGTTTGATGGTGTAGGTCAATACCAGATCGGGCTTTTCCTGCTTAAGCAGTCTCCTGTAGCTTCCTGCCAGCTTTATATCCTCCAGCGGATTTACCCCTCTTCTGTTAATGGGGGTATGTACTACCTTACAGCCTTCTTCTGACAACTCCTTTGTCCGCACCTGATCGGGCAGGCTTACCGTCACCTGATATTCTTTAAGAAGCTTTAACACAAGCTCATTGCGAAAATCATACAGCCCCCCGGAGGAATTGGCCAATATTAGTATTTTTTTCATAATTACTCCACAATTTCTTTTCCATTAAAATCCATAACAGCAATTTCATTGTATTTCATCATGCAAATGTCTTCTTTATATTCTCCGATGGTCACAGGATTTTCTTTTCCCTCAAGGTTTCGGATCACCTGAGAAGGCATATTCACACCGCAGGCATAAGCATGGGGATAACCTCCGCCAAATCTTGGATTTACCTCGGAAATATAAAAAGTTCCATTTATTTCAAATATATCAATATCTATCATACCACAAAATCCGCACTTTTCCACGAATTTTTGAATCAGCTCAAAAAGCGCGGGAATCTTTACGGAAACAGACTTATCTGTTTCCCCTGCGCGCATTTTTATTTTCTTTTTGATAAAAATGGAAGTACATTTTCCTGACAGCATATCAATATAGACGTCGGCCCCGTATTCCTGCCCATTCATAAACTCCTGAATCATCAGATCATCATACCGGTCAAACAACACCTCGATTTCCTTCTGGGAAGTAACCTTGTTGATATTCAGGCTGGCACTTCCTTTCACTGGCTTTACAAATACCGGATAAGTAATTTCCCCTCTCTGCTGCGCCTCATAAAAATCCTTCCTGGTTACATAGCATTTTGCGGTGGGAATATTCATTTCCCGAAGCAGGCCGGACATTTTGTATTTGTCAAAGCAGGTTTCCACCAGATCATAGGGAGAAATAATCGCTGTGGTGCCCACTTTAAGAAATTTTTCTTTTTCCTTTGCCAGAAGACTTAACTCCGGATCGATCAGGGAAAATACACCGTCTATCTTTTCTTTTTGGCAAATATCCAATATTGTTTCCAGGTACCCGGGCTCAGTAATTCTGGGAACCAGATAAAAAACATCCGCGTCGTATACCGCAGGAGCCAGATTGGAACAATCCGTGGCAACAATTTTGCCTTCCTCTCCAACTGTCTCCTTAAAATACTGCACTACTTTATTTCTTGTACCTGCGCTTAATATCAGAATATTCATACTTTTCCCTTTCTGTTCTCAAAGCCTGTCAAAGTAAAGAGGCGTACCTCCCGTATGGATAAACAACACATTTTTATCACAAATTTCATTTTCCTTAAAATATTGGAGCATCCCCCAGAAAGCCTTTCCCACGTAAGTGGTATCCATGGGGATCCCCTCCTGCTTCATCACTTTATCTATAAGCTCTTTAATTTCGTCCGTATATGATCCATAACCGCCGCATCTGTATTTATCTGTGAAAATCAGGGCCTCCTCACGATAAAGCTGTGTAAACCTCTCGCCTAAATATTCCCGAATGCTGTCCTTTACAACCTCTCTTCCCCGGCCTTCTTCTCTTGCAATGCTGATTCCTACAATTTTTCTCTCCCGGCTTACAGGGCTGATCTCTTTCTCTGACAAAAGCTGGCCGCACACCAGTCCCGCCTGGGTTGCGCCTGTTCCCGACGCATGAAAAATATAATCAAAATGAATCCCCTTTTCCTTCTCCCATGCTTCAATTTCCTGATATGCCTTTACATAGCTTTCCGTTCCCGGATTGCCGTGGCCGCCTCCTGTAATAAAATATGGTTTTCTTCCTTCCTTTTCAAAGGCTTTTATTCTTTTACCGATGGTTTCTGACACCTGACTTACCGGACAGGTTTCTATGCTCGCCCCAAACTGCTCCACAAGTCTTGTGTTATACAGAATTTCCCTGTTTTCCTCCGGTGAAATAATATGACAGGAAAGTCCCATTGCCGCCGCCATATTGGCGATGATCCTGCAATGGTTGGAGCTGTTGCTTCCATAAGTCATTACCACATCTATGTCTTTATCCTTGATCTCCTTATAAAATTCAACTGCTTTTCTGGCTTTATTTCCTCCAAAACTAAAGGGAATCATATCGTCCCTTTTTATATACAGCTGATTTGCCCCGTAGTTTCCCGAAAGGGCAACCACCGGAGTTACTTCAAGGGGTTTTTCAAACAATACTATCTGTTTCATAAACACCTCCAGAAACATGACCGTCTTCTTTACAGGCGCTTCTGTATACATCAAAATCCGGCACAGTCTGCTCCGCACCGGATAATGTTCCTGACCGCTTTAAAACCTTACCTGCCGTCATTCCAAGTACCTTCATATCCATCAGGAAGCTGCAGTTCTCCACATAGATCAGATCATAAGAAAATCTGTCCTCCCAGCCAAGGGCATTTCTGCCGTTTACCTGGGCGAGACCCGTAAGTCCCGGCCTGACGTCATGGCGGTGTCTTTCTTCCTCCGTATAATAAGGCAGGTACCTGACAAGCAGCGGCCTTGGTCCGATCAGGCTCATATCTCCCTTTAAGATATTAAAAAGCTCAGGCAGCTCGTCCAGACTGGTGGAACGCAGCATTTTTCCAAATCCGGTAAGTCTGACCTCATCAGGAAGAAGCTCTCCCTTTTCGTCCCGCTCATCTGTCATGGTACGAAACTTATAAAGCTTAAAAATCTTTTCGTTTTTCCCCGGCCTGTCCTGCGTAAAAAGCGCCGGGCTTCCAAGCTTTACTCTGACTAAAATCCATAAAATGAGATAGATGGGAGAAAGAATAATGATTCCGCATAAAGCTATAACAACGTCAAGCACTCTCTTGATAAAGTTCTTATACATCACTTATTCCTCCTTCGCTCTTTGCATCTATCTTCCAAAGCATTTCCGCACGATGTCAATAATCAGCTTCATATCTTCTTCTGTATTTTTAATGTCGCTTGGCAGGCAAAGTCCTCTGTGAAATACATCTGCCGCTACATCCTTCACCTCAGGCGCTTCCATCCTGCTCCCCTTAGCTGTTATAAAGTCACATTCAGCAAATACAGGCTGCAAATGCATGGGCTTCCATACAGGGCGCGACTCAATGTTATGCTCTGCCAGTGCATCCATAACTTCGTCCGGCGTTACCGGGCAGCCTTCCTTAATGATCATTCCTGTCAGCCAGCAATTAGCATCGCCCTCCTTATTTAAGGGATTTAAACTGATTTCCGGAATATCTGCAAATCCTTCCTTGTACTGCTCATAAATGGCTTTCTTGCGGGCCTTATGCTCCTCTAAATGAAGAAGCTGTCCTCTGCCTATTCCGGCAGTAATATTGCTCATTCTATAATTATACCCAATTTGAGAATGCTGATAATGTCTTGCCGCATCCCTTGCCTGTGTGGCTAAAAAGGTTGCCTTTCTGGTAATCTCTTCATCCTCCGAAACCAGCATGCCGCCGCCGGAGGTGGTGATGATCTTGTTTCCGTTAAAGGAATAAATTCCAATCTTTCCAAAAGTACCTGTATGCTTTCCTTTATAAGTGCTGCCTAAGGACTCTGCCGCATCCTCAATCAGCGGTACATTGTGCTCTGCACAAATTTCCATAATTTCATCCAGCTTTGCAGGGGTTCCATATAGATGGACCACGATCACCGCTTTTGGATTGGGATATTTTTCAAAGGCCTTCTTTAAAGCCTCAGGGTCCATATTCCAGGTATCCGTTTCCGAATCGATAAATACAGGAGTTCCCTTTTCGTATACGATAGGATTGCAGGTAGCGCTGAAGGTAAGAGAGGAAACAAATACCACATCTCCTTCCCCAACTCCAAGAATGCGCAGTGCCAGATGAATAGCCGCTGTTCCCGCGCTTAATGCTGAGGCGTGTGAAATTCCCACATAATCTGCCAGTTCCTTTTCAAAGGCATTTACATTAGGACCAAGGGGCGCTACCCAGTTGGTGTCAAATGCCTCCTTAATAAATTCCTGTTCCTCTCCATGCATGGTAGGGGAAGATAGATAAATCTTTTTATCTGCCATTTTCTCCACTCCTTTGCCGATCATTCTTTATTATAATGATAAGTAGAAACTATTTCCTGAATCATAGGTCTGATATCATTGCTCTCATTTTTGGAAGCTTCCTTCAAAGCCTTAAGCTGGACAAAAAACTTACTCTCATCTATATCAATAGGTTTCCCAATATGAATCAGCTTATTTGCGGTTTCTGTCATTCCTTCCTCTGCCATAAGAAGCTCTTCATAGAGCTTTTCGCCAGGACGCAGTCCGGTAAATTCAATCTTAATATCCTCATCCACACGATAGCCTGACAAACGGATCAGGTTTTTAGCCAGATCCAGAATTTTCACGGGTTTTCCCATGTCAAGAACAAAGATTTCTCCGCCCTTTGCGTAGGCTCCCGCCTGAAGTACCAAGGACACCGCTTCCGGAATCGTCATAAAATAACGGATAATATCAGGATGAGTTACTGTCACCGGCCCGCCTGCCATAATCTGCTTCTTGAATAAGGGAATTACGCTTCCGTTGCTTCCCAGTACATTCCCAAATCTGACCGCCACAAATTCCGTGTCGTAGTGCTTGTTAAAGGTCTGGATGATCATTTCACAGATTCTCTTGCTGGCTCCCATAATATTGGTGGGATTTACCGCTTTATCTGTAGAAATCATAACAAAGCGCTGCACATCATTCATAGCTGCCGCCTGCGCGGTTTTCCAGGTACCAAACACATTATTTTTAATGGCTTCGTTGGGACTTGCCTCCATCAGAGGCACATGCTTGTGAGCCGCCGCATGATAGACAATATCCGGTTTGTAGTGTTCAAAAATCCAGTTCATACGGTTGGTATTTCTCACGGAGGCAATAAGAACCACTAAGGAAAGCTCCGGATATTTGCTTAGAAGCTCCTGCTGCACATCATAAACACTGTTTTCGTAAATATCCAGTATAATAAGCCGGGCAGGCTTATGACTTGCGATCTGGCGGCACAGCTCGCTTCCGATAGAACCGCCGCCGCCTGTTACCAGCACCTTTTTTCCTTTTACATATCCGAGAATGGAGTCTAAATCCACCTCAATGGGATCCCGGCCCAGGAGATCTTCCACCTCTACGTCCCGCAGTTTGCTGACGCTGACCTCTCCGTTTACCAACTGATACATTCCCGGCAGGGAACGCAACTTACAGCTGGTCTCCTTACAAATATCCAGAATGGCAGACAGCTCGCTTCTGGAAATAGAAGGCATAGCCACAATAATTTCATCAATATCATAAATATCGGCGCATTCGATAATCTTTTCTCTGCCGCCAACAACCTTGATTCCCTGAATAAATCTTCCCCATTTCCCCTTATCGTCATCGATGATACAACGGATAACCATAGTGGAAAAGTTGCTGTTTACGATTTCCTTAATGATCAGATTGGCAGCTTCTCCCGCGCCGATCACCATAACAGAAATGCTGTTGTTCTTATTCTGCTGTTTATGCTTTAAGCTTCTGAAAAACCGGTAGGAAAACCGGCTGACAAAAATAAAACTGATCAGCAAAAATACATAAAGAAAATAATAGCTGCTGGGCACCGCCTGCTGTCCCTCTGCCTTAAAAAACTGGATGCCTACGCTGTAGCAAACTGCTGAAATCACACTGGAGATCACCAGATTCTGAAGTTCCGTTTCCCCCGCAAAGGCCCACAGGCTGTGATACATTCTAAATAAGTAGAGTACAAGCAGCGTTATTAAAATATTGACCGGAAGAAATCTGTTGATGGGCTCTAAAAAGTGCGCCGGTATTTCCGACATATCAAAGCTGTAGCGCATAAGCAGAGCCAGATAGCTTGCTCCAACTACGCTGATAATATCGTAAATAATCAGACAGGTTCTTCTATAAAATAA